>JAVJVN010000016.1 GCA_040221055.1 Rhodothermales bacterium
CCGGTCTGTCTCAAGCCCGAAAGAGGGTCCAGGACGGACGCTGACCCGGCTCTGAGCCACCGGAACGTCCGGGGCGTGGTTCATCACAGACAAATCAGCGATATTGGACACGTCACAAATACGAATCGCTCAGCTTAGGTACCGGAAACCCGTTCACAAATCCTTGCTGCTCCGAAAACTCATCGGGTTTGCTTAATGGTACAAACGGCATGTCCGTTGTAAACGGTTCATCAAACTGCGCATCAATAGTCGCTGAAACTGAACTGAAAGGCCGTTTCTCGCCCTCGACATCTGGAAACTCAACGGGATCGCTCGCTTGAGACATAAATCCAGGAACGACTCGAACGAAAGGAAAGCCGTCATAATACTTTTCCCTGGCTAGCGACTTTATTCTCCTGACATGTCGCTGAGCGAGGTCCTTCGAGAGAGCGATAGTGATCCTGCCTTCGGGCACGTACACGTAAAGAGTGTATTGGGGGTCAACCTCAACCCACAAATCATGGTCTTCTTCCGGAAACTGTGCCATCGCCAGACCTGGCAGAAAAATGCCCAGCATGAGGGATAGAAGACAAAATGCCTCAATGCGGATGGACATCGGTCGAAACAAGGATTGGAAGGATAACGGCTGGGGGATTTACGGCGAGCGAACGCCCTCCTGACACAAAGTAACTGGTCTCAGACGGGCACGCCAGAACTGCGAGTCCGCAAAAAGCGCTTGTTATGTGGAACCCAATCAGACAGTAGAAACCGGGCGAATGCGCTTAATTACTTTTGCAGAGGGCGCTCTCATCGCATGCCAAAGATCCCAGTTACGCTGACCATTGAGCCAAAACTCAGGGGAAGTACTAAATAGAGCAGCGAGGCGAAGAGCGGTGTCCGGAGTAACTCCCCTTTTCCCTTTTACAATCTGATTGACGCGCGGATAGGAGACTTCAATCTTTTCAGCCAGCTCTACCTGGGTCATGCCAAGTGGATTGAGGAATTCCTCCAGAAGCATTTCTCCCGGATGTGTCGGAGGGCGATTGGATGGCAGACGTGTCATATCAGTGATAGTCGGTGACCTCAACTTCAGCGGGACCATGATCAGTCCAGATGAAGCAAACGCGGTATTGGTCGTTGATTCTGATGCTGTGTTGACCGGATCGATCACCTTTGAGCTTTTCGAGACGATTGCCTGGCGGGACTTTAAGGTCCTCGAGATACTCGGCCTGGTTCAGTTGGTCCAGTTTGCGAGTGGCAATCCTCCACAACTCAGCCGGACAGACCTTGCTGGCCTGTTTGGAGCGCTTGCCGTCGAAAATGTCTTCGGAAGCCTTATTGGCGAAGGATACAATCATGTATAACGCATATCGTTATACATGGCACGTTCGCCTAAGAGAAGGGTTCCACATAACGGTTGGCGGATTTGCGGCGAGCACTCGCTCCCCGTCCAGAAAGTAACTGTTTCAGACCGGCACGCCAGAAATGCGAGCCCGCAAAATGCGCTTGTTAAGTGGAAATCAATCTGGCAGTAAAAAGGATTGGTCCCAACTGTGGTCGTCATTGTGCTTTCTCAGGACGAACTCGCCCTTATCTCGAGATACGGGTTCAAGGACGCTCATGAGGAAGCTCAACAGCTCTGGCCTTTTTTCGGATGCTTGATCTGAGATTCTTACTAAGAATTCTGCCCCATTGAACTGGTAGGCGGTCAGGATTACCAGTTCGAAATACTGTTTGTTTTCTTCTCGAAGCGACAGTACAAAAGCATTTTCCCAAGCATCGACATCATTTGGACGAATCATGGAAGCGGCCAGATAGCAGAGGAACGCTTCGGCGTAATTGCCATCTTCATTAAATGTGCCGCCAAGATTGAACCATGCCAATGAATCCAGAGCATCTTGCTGCAATATCAAGAGGGACAACTCGCGGATTTCTGAGCTTTTCAATTCGCTAGGATCAAAATTCTCGTCGTATTGATGTCGATTCCTTTTTTGCTTCCGCATGCCAACTGTATTGATAATGTGCTGAGCGAAAACATGCTTCAGAGACCATTCGGCCTCAGTAGTATCACAACCCTCCTGTAATAAGTTGTTAAACTGTCGTGCGGAATCATCGAAATGACCGGCAAAAAGAAGCGCGTCAGCATGAAGGAATTCGACGAAACGGCTGGATTCTAGACCTAGAGAGCATTTGTAGCACTTTTCAGCAAGTTGGAACTTCTCCAAGCCAAATAGCACTCCACCTAGTTCCTTCCAAAAGTATGGACGTTCGGCATATTCAGGACCGAATCTTCTTGCATCCAAGTAGAATTTCAAGGAGGCCTTCAGGCTTCCAGAGCTTCGTAAATAATTGCCCAGGTTATATGACAATATTGCTGCGTTGGAACCATCATTCCGCGAATAGAATGTTTGAATAATGCTCTCAACCAGTTGGATTCCGAGGCTCTGTTCTAAAGCCGAAACACTTTTCCGAACGGCGAAAAACGGAAGCAAATATAACTGGACCGCCTCCACACCGTCTTCACTACTCATCAGGCTGTCCGCAACCTCCAACGCCGACGTCAACATGTTTGCCCTTGCAAACAGAAACGCAATTTGTAAAGCAAAAACAGGCTTGGCACCCAGCTCTGATGTCAATACGTAGGGTTTGACGATTGATGCTGCCTCTCTGAAATGTCCATGGGCATCAAATGCCAGACCAATCGCCACAAAAACGTCGTGCTCGATGGTGCTGCTTGTCAGGGCTCCCGTTCCCCTTGATTCGTAGTGAAACGTCGCACCGGGAAAGTCTCCAAGCCGAACAGAAACGTGGTTAGACTCAAAGATGACCTTGAACGGCTTTTTGTCAGAAAACGAGATTTTCAACCCTGACGAAGAAAGAGTGGAAGCAGCCAATAGTCGCTTTTGAATTTCATATTCGTCATCAAACAGCTCAGAGTCGCCAGATAGAACAACCTCGAATTCTAGAGGTGTCTCAATGACGGGGGATTTCAGATCCCGATAGATTTGGACAGATGTCTTTAGTTCTTCTGAAGTCTCCGTGTTGAATAGGTTTTTTTGAGGGATCTTAAAGCTAAATGATCTTTTGGCAATCTTATCAAAGCCGGAATCGAAGCTGTGAAACCACCGCCAATACATGCTTTTACTGGCAGAGTGATATCGAACAATTAGAACCGGCAGATCTAACGCATGGTAGTAGTCTCCATAGGCGTGATCGAATCTGAGTTTAAGTGCTTTGTTAAGGCTGCTTTCGTCTGTTGCCTTTAGCTGCACATAGAATTTTAGACCGGTGGTTTCTTCGTTGTCAAATATTTCTACCTCACGGTCAATCCCATAGTCTAGTTCGACTGGCCTCACTACCCATTCGAGAGGGATACGATTGTCGAAGTGCCGCTGAGATTCTGTCTCTATCTGGTGCGACCTAGGTCGTTTCGGCATGGCAATTAGTATGTATCAATTCAATTTCCACTTAACGGCTGGCGGATTTGCGGCGAGCTAACGCTCCCCTTCCAGAAAGTAACTGGCCCCAGACCGGCACGCCAGCACTGCGAGTCCGCAATATGCGCTTGTTATGTGGACCTCAAAGGTGAAAAGTCTTTCTCAGTCGTCCCCGATGCGAGCATATCCAGTCACAAGGATCCATGAGACGACGCTGAGAACATTCAACTTCTGGATGGCGGGCATGAACTCGAAGGTCGATCCGGTGAAGTAGAGTGACGCACTCAGTACCGAAAGGCCCAGACTCAGCAACCCCCACGTGAAGAGTTTCCAGGCCCTTGCCGTGTACAGAAATAGCACAGTGGTCACAAGCGCCGTCAGGCTGAAGACCAACCCGATTATGACCATCAAGTCATGCATGGGTGTAGCGACGAAAAAGGCATAGACGGCGGCGCCTATGCCGGCAATCTCGATAATCTTGCGCAAGGCCGTGTGCGAGGCCTGGTTGGAGATCCATTTGAACGAGAATGCCAAGGAGACGCACCAAAACGCCAGAGCCGCGACTGCAAATGGGCGTCCCGGGTTCGGCAGTCCGTTGAGCGCCTGAGGAGCGAACAACGCTGAAATGAAGTTGCGCGACCAGCTGTAGCCAACTGATTCGGGTGAGAGGCCCGTCCCACCTGGATACAAGGATGATGCTACGGCAAAGAGTGCCAAGCCAACGGCAACTCCATAACACGGAAGAAGGCGGGCTTTCAAATATAGATCTCCGTTGTCAAGGATTGGTGTTGACGCGAACAATCAAGAACGAGGTCCGCATAACGGCTGGCGGATTTGCGGCGAGCATTCGCTCAGCTGCCAGAAAGTAATCGTTTCAGATCGGCTTAGCCAGTCGTGCGAGTCCGCAACATGCGCTTGTTATGCTGCCAAATCAGAAATTTCCACACGAGATACCTCAAACCATCTAGTGGACTGCTATGTCCGTATTAATCAAATACTATTTTCGATACAGAAAGAGAACTGCCTTGGCGACACGAGCAGGCTGCGATAGTGATTGATTCTGTGCTTTAACAATCACCCTAAGTGTAATTTCCTTTTCTGGAAGACGATATAGTGGAATGGACGATTCATGTATAGAACTCTCCGTCGAGTTAGTCTGAACGCTGATAATTGATTCACCATCTGTTGAGTTTACCAGTTCGACGATCGCGGTATTTTCTGGATCCGTTGTATACATCTTAGCTGCAAAGACCACAGAATCCACACCTGGATAATGCGCGATGCTGAATTTGTAGACCTCATCCACTAGGTTGCCGCTCGTACTACCGCTGATTTTTATCGAGCCATTGCCTCCGTCATAAAGCACAACCCGAATCTGCCTATCATAGTCTCCTCGTGGTCCCTCTGGTCCCCGCTCACCTCGTTCTCCGCGTAATCCCCGCTCACCTTGCGGTCCCGCTTCCCCCGTAGATCCCACCGGACCTTCAGGACCAACCGGTCCGACGGGTCCCGCGCACGCTCCTGCGAAGAAACAAATGACACACAAAGACAAACGGAAGAGAATCAAAGCGATAGTGTTTAGATTTGGCTGCATAACGGCTGGCGGATTTGCGGCGAGCTGACGCCCACCTACCAGAAATTAACTGGTTTGAGATCAGCACGCACCCAGAGCGAGCCCGCAAAATGCGCTTGTTATGCCTCCTGATCTTTCTCTGGGATCCGGTTGATGATATATCCGAGCATATGCACAGTTGAATACAAGGTTATTAAAGCGATTCCGCTGTCAGGCTCATCATGCACGAACTTCAACCGATATCGAAAAACGTCTCGTCCAACAACCGTTTCTGGGACATCATTGAGGAAAGCGATCGTTCGCTGTAACTCGAGCAAGATCTGACCATCTCGGTCGTCCACTGAGTCCAGCACAATTACAGATACTTCACAGGAAGCCGGAACTCGTTTGCCTTTCTGTTTGAAATAGAGTCCCTTGAGTACTCGGGAGAAGACCCGGTTAAGCCTTGACAAATCAGCGTCGAACTTGCCCGTCTTCCCAAGGATCAGTCCAGCAGCAGTCCTCAGCTCAACTTCTCGAACGGTCTTGACGAAGGCATTGCGAAAACCGGCTGCCTCGGGACGAGCCAGTGATCGAATTGCTCGGCCAAGCACTTGTTCGACGTCCGGATGCTCATACACGTCGTAGCGCATAGCCAAGATCAGGCGAACATACTCATCGTCAAGCGATGCATCAGAATTGCAGTCTTCGCAGCAAGGAACCGTGATCAGATTATCCGGCAAAGGCTTTGCAAAGAAGCCCTTGGGGGGAACGTGGTCCTTCGTAGTCGCCGGGTTTGGACAGTATGCACATTCTTGAGGCATGGACATCAGGAGGCATAACGGCTGGGCAATCTGCGGCGAGCACGCCGACTTTCCGAGAATGTAACTGATCCGGCTGGCAGATGCCCGTTGGTGCTTCATAATGGCACTTGGGACCGGATTCCAAGACAAAAATACCTCCCTGCCCTCCCAGCCGGGTCAGCCTTCCTCGCCCACGAAACCAGACCGGTGGCCGCGAGCCCGCAGAATTGCCTTGTTATGTGCCGTATGGAGTCGGTTTCAGACTGTTCTTCAAATAGAGAGGATGAGCGGGCTCACCAGTCACATTAATCTTCAAGCAGGACAATTGACCAAGCATGCTTCTTACTTCGACATTTCTCTCCATTTGGGAACCATCGTTTCCCCATGCAGCGACAACAAGATCTGAGTGGTTCTTCGCTTCCTTGATCCAGTAGTCATTGTCAGGCCCGACTGGATCATGAACCTCGCGCAGTAGGGAGCGATCTGTTGACCTGAATGCGAATAGATTTACAACGACTAGTTTTCCGAAACCCCAGGAATCAGCATAGCGAACACACTTGCACAGTGTGCGATCATCGTCGTTTGCGTCCGCCGTCGACGGATTCAGACAAATGAATGCTACTGATTTCGAGTTTGGCTTCCAGGCTCGAAACAGCGAATACCGATAAGTCCCGCATTCGGATAAAACCGCCGATTTCTCTAGGTATGGCTCCATATCTGAAATAGGCACATAACGGCTGGCGGATTTGCGGCGAGCTAATGCCCACCTGCCAGAAAGTAATCGTTTCAGATCAGCAAAACAGAAAGGCGAGTCCGCAACATGCGCTTGTTATGCAACCGGAATCAGAAGGTAAAACCAACGAGGCGACCTTCGGGAATATCATCCTCGGCAATTAGCAATCTTGAACAGCCAGCCTCATAATCGAATGCCCACAATGAATTCTTGTGCTCTCCCCACCTCAAATACAACACATACCCTGGCGGGCCAAATGTAGCGTGACTCCTGAGAGTATCTGAGGACTCGAATTGACCCAATATGTCACCATTTGTGTCAATGACGTAGATCCCCGCTGATTCCGCCGGGCCTGACGATCCCGTTGACAAAGCTGTGGCGCCAGAATCCAAATCGAAGTCTACATCGATAATGCGTCCATAAGGCGCGCCAGTTGCTTGCCGCGACCAAAACTGTCCTCGATCTGGGGCGAACAGAGAATCCGTTTCAATGTCATACCAGTAGGTCATTCCCCTTGACGTGATCACGACTTTGGATCCTTCAATGATACCGCGAGCCCACCCATCGAACGCATTGACCACCTCACCGGCATCGACATTCCAGACTGATACCCGACCACCAGACACGTTTACGCTTGAACTGACATAAACAAGATGTTCACTTTGCTCTACCACAAACGTGGCAACAGGATTAACAGGCAGTTCTGGCAGGTTGATAGGCTCAGAAAATGAGTTGTTGAGATGGCTGAATAGCTTTAGGATGGTCGACTCCGTATTCCCGATGATCAACTTAGATCTATCGGAATTGAATCGAGCACTCAAGGTGATCGAAGGATCAACCGGCAATTGATCCAACGCTGTGGGGTTATTGAATGGAGCCGAATATGCACGGTGAAGTCCATCTGTACCCCAAACAACCAGCACCACTTTGGACGAATCGTCCTCAAATGGTGAATAATCGCCTTGAGGATTTTCTATCTCTGTCTCATCCGGCTCATTTGGTCCGCCCATTGAATTGGTGTCGCAACCAACGAAAACGAATACAGCCACAAGAAAGACGAGCCACTTCGCTGAATGAATCCTGTTCATGGTAACTCTAGGACAGACTTGAAAATTCCGGTTGCATAACTAATCTTTTATGGATCTCCCGAATCAATGTGGGTGCGCATAGCAGCAGGAGCCATTTCGTGATAAGTATAAGCGCATCATGCAGTTGGAGCAAGGGGTTTCTGTAAAGGACGCGGGGGTTGGCGGCGTAGGACGATTCCTGATAGGACCATTCCACATAGGCCGCGAACCTGGGGAAAGGGTATGTTCGGGTCCAGCTGGTGTCATTTCAGCTCATCAGGGAGCGGATAATGGGATCCAATAGTGTATTGGTTCGGGGTCGGAGAATCGCCCGCACACGCGGAACGTTGCAGGCCATGTTCCATACAGCCTGCAGGCGTCGGGGTCTGGCAGCGACAACGGAGCGCCTGTATTTCCAATGGGTGCGGCGGTACGTCCGTTTCAATGGCCTGACGCATCCGCAGGATCTGGAGGCAGACAATGTCCGGGAGTTCCTGTCATGGCTGGCAACCGACCGGGAAGTGGCCGCATCTACCCAGAATCAGGCGCTTAATGCGCTGGTTTTCCTCTACAGGGAAGTCCTGCGGGTCGACCTGGAAGAGTTCGACTCGTTCGTGCGAGCCAAACGGCACCGCCATCTGCCGGTTGTGCTCACGCAACTGGAGGCGCGCCTGCTCATGGGTTTCCTCACGGGCACAGCGGGGCTGGTGGCGCGGTTGCTTTATGGGTCGGGGCTCCGCGTATCCGAAGGGGTGCAATTGCGGGTAAAGGACATCGATTTCGATGGACGGATGTTGCATCTGGTCCACACGAAAAGTGGAAAAGGGCGCAAAACGCTGCTTCCGGAGCGGCTGGTCGCGCCGCTTCACACCCATTTGAGACGGGTTCGTCAAATCCACTCGCAGGACTTGGTTCAGGGGCATGGACGTGCTCCATTACCGCGTGCGTTCGCCCGGAAGTCGTCTTCGGCTGCCACGTCCTGGTCCTGGCAGTATGTGTTTCCGAGCGTACGGAGGTCCGAGGAGGACGGGTGCCGGTATCATGTATCGCAGAGTTCCGTCCAGAAAATGGTCCGGAAGGCGGCTCGCGCTGCAGGGCTGACGAAGCGGGTGAGCTGCCATACGCTTCGGCACAGTTTTGCGACGCATTTGCTCGAGTCGGGCTACGATATCCGGACCGTCCAGGAGTTATTGGGTCACGCAGATGTACGCACAACAATGATCTATACGCACGTTCTCGGCCGTGGGCACCACATTCGCAGTCCGCTGGACTGGGAGGGGCGCTGATCCAACGCCTCCACGGATCACAATGCCTGGCCACACTTGATGCAGTGGCCTTCCGGCGTCTCTACGAGGAACTCGCGTAGCCCCACGGCTTGTCGGCAATCGGCTCTTTGATGGCGACCTGACGGGCCTGGTACTGCTGATACAAGTCATCGATACCCATGCAATTGACATAGGCGAACCACGAATGATTGCCTGTGTCTCGCGCCAGCACTTCGCCGTGGCAATCGCCGACCATGAGCCAGAAGTCCCCGAGTTGAAGAAAGGACCAGCCGTGACGATTTCAGGAGTCTGGTTTCATCGGATGCACTCCGGTTGTCCGATCCCACTTTAATATTCGGTAGTGATGACTATTTAATTATATAGTGACGATCATGACGCGGACGACGTTGGGGAAGCTTCCATCATCCGCAGCGCCTTGAGCTCGTCCACGTGTTCGCCGAGGACGTATCGCAGGACCCAAATGAACAGATAGAATGTCAGCAGGGGCCCGACGGTGAATACGTACCACCAGAGCATGGCCCGGGGGTCCACGAGGGGGCGGACGACAAGGAGAGGGACGAGAACGACCACCACGAACACCCCCAGCCAGCCGTACCATCCAATCTGGTACAGACGCCAGAGCAGGTAGGGCGTGAAGAGCAGGGCGAGGACCACAACCAGCATGATGACGGGGCCAATGGGCAGCCAGAAGGCTCCGAATCCCAGGATGGCGGACTTGGAGCCGTAGTTCAGCCAGTGGTGCAGCCGGGTGGCGGCATGCTCCCGACGGTCCGTGTCGGTCTCGTTCGGCATCAAAGAGTTCATGGAAGCATCACCCGGAATGAGCGTGGAGCAAGATCCTGGGGCGGGTTTTTTCGTATTGGCCCGCGTACGCCCTAACTTCGCCATTCCACACGACTTCTGCCGCGGCCAAACTGACCCCATGCCCGACGACTCCACCCGCACGAACGCGTCCCATCTGTTCAACGAGCTCCGGAATCTGGCCACGGAACAGCGGAATCCGCGGTCCATGGGGATAGATGCGGCATCCATCCCGGAAATCCTGGCCATCATGAACGATGATGACCATCTGGTACCGGCAGCCGTGAAGACGGAGCTGCCCTGGATTGCGGAGGCCGTTGAACTGGTCGTACAGGCGTTTCGATCGGGCGGACGGCTGTTCTATGCCGGAGCGGGCACGAGTGGGCGGCTGGGCATCCTGGATGCATCGGAGTGCCCCCCGACCTTCGGAAGCCCCCCGGAAATGGTCCAGGGGCTGATTGCGGGCGGCCTGCCTGCGGTGTTCAAGTCCCAGGAGGGCGCCGAGGACCTGGAGGAAAGTGGTCGCAAGGCGCTGGACGAGGCCGGCGTCCGTGCCGGCGACGTGGTCTGCGGCATTGCAGCCAGTCGGCGCACGCCCTACGTCATCGGGGCCGTGAAGCATGCCCGCACGCTCGGCGCCAAGACCCTCTTCGTGACGTGCACGCCCCGGAGCGCGTTCAATGTGGACGTGGATGTGGCCATCTGCCCGGTGGTGGGCCCCGAAATCGTTATGGGCTCCACGCGCCTGAAAAGTGGAACGGCCCAGAAACTGGTCCTGAACATGATTACGACGGCCGCCTTCATCCGCATGGGCAAGGTGTACGAGAACATGATGGTGGACCTGCAAATGACCAACGCCAAGCTTGTGGAGCGCTCCAAGCGGACGGTCATGACCGTCACCGACCTGGACTACGCCGGGGCCACCGAGGTGCTGGAGGCCGCTGGCGGGCACGTCAAGACCGCCCTGGTCATGCATCTGGCGGAGGTGGACCGCAAGGAGGCCGAGAGCCGTTTGGCGGCCGCCGCCGGGTTCGTGCGCCCTGCGGTTGCCGGTCAATCCTATTCACCCGAAGCGTAACAGGAACCGTCCGTGTCGCTTGCCCCGTTTTTTGCCTCCATTTCTGCGTCGGACGCGGCCGCCGAGCTGTCCCGGACGCTGAAGGAGGGTTCCGTTTCGGTTCGCGGCGCCGCAGGCTCCCTGCCCGCTTTCCTGGCCGCCCACATCGGAGAGCGCCTGAAACGCCCGGTGCTCGTCATCCTGGAAGAACCGGATGATGCCGCGTATTTCTGCAGCGACGTGCGGCAGGTGTTGGCCCGCGAGGAGGGCGTGCTGCTCTTCCCGCCGCCCGACAAGCGCTCGGGGGATGCGGGTCACATGCCCGACCCCGAACCGGTGATTGCCCGGGGCGAAGTCCTGCAGGCCCTCGAAGAGGATTTCTCGGGCATCCTGGTCTCCAGCATCCACGCCCTGACCGAGAAAGTCCCGCCGCGATCGACGGTTCGGGACGCCGCCTTCGACCTGTCTGTGAATGACACAGTCGACCCAGAGGATCTCATTGAACGGCTTGTCACGCAAGGGTTTACGCGGACGGAGTTTGTCGAGGCGCCGGGCGATCTGGCCCTTCGGGGTGGCATCCTGGACGTGTTTCCGTTTTCGGGCTCGTATCCGGTGCGCATCGAGTTCTTCGGCGACGAAGTGGACTCCATCCGCGAGTTCGACATCCACACCCAGCGGTCCGTGAGCCGCAAGTCCACCACCCGGATTGTGCCGAACCTGGAAGCGCCCATTCAGCGCGATACTGACGAGCCTAGCGACATAGACCCCCACGCGGACTGGGTCTCCATCCTGGATTACCTCCCGACTTCCACCGTGGTCATGGTCCAGGATGCGCAGCGCCTCTACGAGCAGGTGGCCGAAGCCGGGAAGGACGAGGCGGCGGTGCGGGCCGCGCTGGCGCCCTACGCCACGGTCCACATGGGCAGTTTCCAGGAAGCCGATTCGGGGCATCGCATTGATTTCGGGGCCCAGCCGCAGCCCTCGTTCTCGTCCCGCATTGCCACACTGCGCCAGCGGCTGTCGGCCAACAGCGCGGCGGGCATGAAGACCACCATTCTGTGCGACAACCGGGGCCAGGAAACCCGGCTGCAGGAGCTCCTGGCCGAGGAAATCAGCGAGGGCCGTCTGGACCTGCGCGTGGACAGCCTCCACGAGGGGTTCGAGATGCCCGCCATCGGGCTCGCCCTCTACACGGATCATCAGATCTTTGACCGGTACCACCGACCGACGGCTCGGCGGCAGAAACAGCGGTACGGCGGACTCAGCCTGCGCGAACTGCATCACCTGACGCCCGGCGATTTCGTGGTGCACATCGACTACGGCGTGGGCCGGTTCGCGGGCATGGAGCAGATTGAGGTGCGGGGCCGCCAGCAGGAGGCCGTCCGGCTCAACTACCTGAGCGGCGACACCCTCTACGTCAACGTCAACGCTCTCCATAAACTGCATAAATACAAGGGGAAAGAGGGACATCAACCGCAGCTCACGAAGCTGGGCAGCGGCCAGTGGGAAAAGACCAAATCCCGCACGAAGGCGCGCGTAAAGGACATCGCGCGCGAGCTCATCCAGCTCTATGCCGAGCGCAAGGCATCGGATGGATTCGCCTTCTCGCCCGACACCGTCTGGCAGCAGGAGCTCGAGGCGAGCTTCGAATTCGAGGATACGCCCGATCAGGCGTCGGCCACCGCCGCCGTCAAGGCGGACATGGAAGAGCCGGTCCCCATGGATCGCCTGGTGTGCGGCGACGTCGGATTCGGCAAGACGGAAATCGCGGTCCGCGCTGCCTTCAAGGCCGTCCAGGACGGCAAGCAGGTGGCCATTCTGGTCCCCACCACCGTCCTCGCCGCGCAGCACTACCGCACGTTCGCCAAGCGGATGACGAATTTCCCGGTGCAGATCGGCATCCTGTCGCGCTTCCAGTCGGCAGCGGACATCAAGGAAACGCTCCGGAAACTGAAAGCCGGCCAGCTCGACATCGTGGTCGGAACGCATCGGTTGATTTCCAAGGACGTCGAATTCAACGATCTGGGGCTGCTCATCATCGATGAAGAGCAGCGCTTCGGCGTCAGCGTGAAGGAAAAGCTCCGCCGCCTGCGCGTCAACGTCGACACTCTGACGCTGACCGCGACGCCCATCCCCCGGACCCTCCAGTTTTCGCTTCTGGGCGCGCGCGACCTGTCCATCATGTCCACGCCGCCGCCCAACCGGCAGTCCATCATCACGGAAATCCACACGTTCGACAAGGATCTCATTCGGGATGCGCTCCTCCAGGAGCTCGGGCGCGGGGGCCAGGTCTTCTTCATCCACAACCGGGTCCAGTCCATCCAGGAGCTGGCCGATACGCTCCGCATGATCGTCCCCGATGTGCGCATCCGAACGGCACACGGCCAGATGAAGGGCGCGGACCTCGAGCGCGTCATGATGGATTTCGTGGAGGGGCGCTTCGATGTGCTCGTATCGACCAGCATCATCGAAAACGGGCTGGACATCTCGAACGCGAACACCATCATCATCAACCGGGCCGACCATTTCGGGCTCGCGGAACTGCACCAGCTCCGGGGCCGCGTGGGCCGCTCGGACCGCAAGGCGTTCTGCTACCTGCTCGTGCCCACCATCCAGGGGCTCACGCGGGAGGCGCGGCAGCGGTTGCAGGCCGTCGAGGAGTTCACCGAGCTGGGCTCGGGCGTGCACCTGGCCATGCGGGACCTGGACATCCGCGGGGCGGGCAACCTCTTGGGCGCCGAGCAGAGCGGCTTCGTGGAGGACGTCGGGTTCGAGACGTACCACCGGATCCTGGACGAGGCGGTCGAGGAACTTCGCACCTCCGAGTTCGCCGAGCTCTTCAAGGACGGTTCGCCGCCGCGCCCGCAGGAGACGACGGTCGACATCGATGCCGATGCGCTCATCCCCGACGCCTACCTCTCCAACCGCGTCGAGCGGCTGAACATGTACCGCCGGATTTCGGAGGCGGCGAACGTGGAGAACCTGGCCGTGCTCCGCGACGAAATGATCGACCGGTTCGGGCCGCTGCCGGATGAAGTCCGGTCGCTCTTCTCCGGGGTCGAGCTGAAACTCGAGGCCGAGCACCTCCGCCTGCCGCGGGTCATCTTCAAGAACGAGCGGCTCTTCCTCACCGTCCCCGACCCCGAGCAGGACCCTTGGTTCTTCGAGCATCTCTTCCAACCGTTTCTCGGCGCGCTCTCGGAACTCGACCACCGCTACGTGCTGAAAGAGACCGCGAGCAAGAAACTCCAGGCCATCGTACAGGACGTCCCCGACATGGACGTGGCCCTCGGAATTGTGTCCGCACTCCGCGCCGGAACCGGCACGCTCACGCTGTCCACAGTCGGGTCAGCATAGGGGCTCGGCGGATTTATCGCGTCTCAGCGCGCTCTGTTTTGTGGATTGATGCGCGTGATGCGTTGTGCCGCAATGGGTTAAGAGGATTTGGCATACCCCGTCGTAAAAATGGTACTACGACTTAGTATTTGGCGACAATCGATGCGCCGAGCTCCTTGTGCCGTTTCGCGAGTTCATCGGGCGCCAGGACCTGGACCGATGCGCCGAATCGCATGAGCCAGTCGGAGAGGTAATCCAGATTGTCGAACCGGAAGCGGATGTCGACCCAGTCGTCGCCCTCCACTTCCTCTTCCGGATGCGCCGGCAGGGTCCGCCGGGCCCGGGCAAGGGCCGGCTTCTCGAAACGCAGGCGTACCTCGTGCGCTTCGTCCCGGACACCGCTCTCCTTGAGGAACGCGGCCAGGTCAAATCCCTCCATGATCTCGAAGCGCTCGGTCAGCACGAACAGCTCGCGCATCTGGTCCAGCCGGAAATTCCGGACTTCGCCCCGGAGGTGGTCGAAGGCTATCAGATTCCAGTGGTCCGTGTAGTAGACCAGGCCGTACGGATCCACGCGGCGCTGCGTGAGCTCCTGCCGCCGCTCCACCCAGTACTCCATGATGACTTTGCGCTGCCGGGCCACGGCTTCGCTGAGTTTGTACCAGCGTCCGGAGTCGACATCGGTATCGGCGTCCGCCTCGCCCTCCGTCGCGTGCGCCCAGTACGGATCCAGGACCGTCCGCGAGCGCAACTGGTCCACGAATTCGCGGATTTCCCGGGGCAGCACGGCCTCGATCTTGCGCGCCACCGCGTCGGCATCGTGCTGCAGGGATGCATCGGATTGAAGGCGCATGAACTCGGTGCCAATCAGCAGCGTGGCCGCTTCCCGCGCCGTCAGCATGAGCGGCGGAAGCTGGTAGCCTTCCAGGATTTCGTATCCCCCGCCCTCCGAATACGTGAGCGGCACGCCCGAATCCGCCAGCGCCCGCAGGTCACGGAATATGGTCCTGCGGCTCACATCGAAGTGCTCCGCCAGATCCCGCGACGTCATGCTCGGCCGCGTCTGCAGCAGCAGGATCATGGCGAACAACCGCTCCGTCCGCGTGCCTTGTCGGTCTTCAGCTTTCATGGGTTACCGTTCATCTTCGTCATAGCGCGCGGTCTGTGAAGGCCAATGCAGGTCCTACTTTGTACCTTTCTCATATACGTGCAGGAGCTCCTTTTCCCGGAAATACGCGTCTGAAAGGTACTCCTGGACCGGGTAGCGGTCCACGGTGAGCGTGGGAAACTCCGCCCCGAACGCGTCAAACAGCTCGGCTATTTCCCCGTCCAGGTCCCCTCCTTTCAGGCAGAGCAGCCCCCGCTCCCAGTACGGCGGACAGATTCCAGATTGGTCCTGGTCTCCAGTTTCCTCTGCACTCATTTCCGGGACTCCTCTGTTTTCATCGGCTGATGCTTGGGTCGGCGCCGACCGCGCTGCACACGGGACGTGCCAGGACCATAATGTGGCCAGCGGCGCCGTTGCCCGGGAGACGGAGTAGTCGGTCCATTCCGTCACGGCCTCTGCCCGCGCGTGCAGCACGCGCACGTTCGCGAGCCCCAGCCGCCGCGCGAACAGCGCCACGGACCGGGCCTTCTTGTTGTTGGAATCCACGGCTACCATGTCCACGTCCGGCCACACCACGGCCAGGGGTATGGCCGGCAAACCCCCTCCCGTGCCCCAGTCCATCACCCGGCTTCTGGCGGGAATCGGACGAACGGCCGGCACCAGGCAATGCAGGATATGATGCTCCCAGAGGTGCGCCCGCTCGCTCCGCGACAGCAGGTTGAAGTTCTGATTGACCGTCCGGAGCAGGGTCTCATACTCCCGCAGGGTCGCCCACTGGTCCGCGTTCAGCAGATCCGCCAGCACGGGCCCCACGCTGCCTATTCCGGGACTGGATACGCCTTGATTGCCTGTCTGGGCCATATTTGCGTCAGAATGTTTCACGTGAAACAATCAGCTTCGGGTGTAAGCGTGCGAACGGGGAGAACCTTGCGTGACAAGGTACGGCGATTCACCTTGGGCCCGCGCGATCGTGCGTGATTCTGCAGCCAATTGCAGGTTATGGCATCGTGGCTGATGGGTCTAGACAACACCAAGCACCCTGCGGTCCGTCCATGACGGCAACATTTTTAAAGCCTGATTTGTATTTCCGTTATATACATAGATGTGACGCATACGCGTGACCGAATCATGAACTACCCCATTCATACCGATTCACAACCTCTTGTAGGTGCTGCGGCTAAACGAGTCGTTCGCGCGGTCCAGGAAGGAAGAGTCCTTACCAATGCACAGGCTCGAAAGACCGCCGCACGAATCGCGAAGCAGATTGCTCACGAGAAGAAGTAGCCGGGGCGTTCAGGCCCCAGAATGTTTCACGTGAAACAATGGCCGCTATGCATCCACGTAGGAGCCGGCCTTGCCGGAGCGCAGCAGGACCATCAACACCGATACGTCGGCGGGGCTGACGCCTGATATCCGGGAGGCCTGTCCCAGGTTTTCGGGGCGGATCTTGCCCAGCTTCTCGCGGGCTTCCATGGACACCGAGGTCAGGCGGTCGAACGCGAATCCTTCCGGAATAGCGACGGATTCCATCTGCTCGAACCGCTCCAGGTCTTCGCGGGCCCGGTCCACGTAGCCCTCGTACTTGAGTTCCGTTTCGACCATGGCGACAAGGTCATCGAGCCCCGGGGCCGTGGTCATGCCGTCGGGCGCACCGCCCACGACTTCGAGCAGGGCGTGCAGCGAGACCTGGGGACGCAGCGCCACCCGGGACAGCCGTTCCGGCTGCGAAATCGGAGACGTACCGAGCTGCTCCAGCCAGCCGTTTATCCGCTCCGGGGCCACATTCGTGCTGTCAATCCACTCCCGAAGGGCCGCGCGGCGCGTCTGGCGCTCCTGCATCCGGTCCATTCGGTCCTGGCCTACGAGGCCCCATGAGTGCGCCATACCGGTCAGACGCTCATCGGCGTTGTCCTGACGCAGCAGCATGCGGTACTCCGCGCGCGACGTGAACATGCGGTACGGCTCCTCGGTCCCCTTGGCCACGAGGTCATCAATAAGAACCCCGATGTAGGCATCGGACCGCTTCAGCACGATCGGCTCCTGGTCATTCACGTACCGGGCCGCGTTCAAACCGGCCATCAATCCCTGGGCCGCTGCCTCTTCGTAGCCGGTCGTACCGTTGATCTGTCCCGCGAAGAACAGGCCGGGCACGAGCTTCGTCTCGAGCGAGTACTTCACCTGATACGGCGGAAAATAGTCGTATTCGATGGCGTAGCCGGGCCGCAGCACGTGGGCCTTCTCCAATCCGGGAATGGAAGCGAGCGCCTCCAACTGGACTTCTTCCGGGAGACTGGTCGAGAAGCCGTTGACGTAGACCTCGTCGGTGTCGAACCCCTCCGGCTCCAGGAACAGCTGATGCTGGCTCTTGTCGGCAAACCGGTCAATCTTGTCTTCGATGGACGGACAGTACCGGGGGCCGCGCCCCTGGATGCGCCCCACGAACATGGGGCTCCGGTCAAAACCCGTGCGCAGGATGTCATGCACGGCGTCCGACGTGTAGGTAATCCAACAGCTGCGCGATTCGGTGGGCAATTGGTCGCTCATGTACGAGAACGGACTGGGCACATCGTCCCCCTTCTGTTCTTCGAGCGATGCGTAGTCGATGGTCCGGCCATCAATCCGCGGCGGCGTCCCGGTTTTCAGCCGACCGCTTTCGAAGCCGAGCCGATGCAGCGCGCCCGTCAATCCGGTGGATGCGCCCTCGCCCATGCGTCCGCCTCCGTATTGGCGGTCGCCGATATGGATGAGTCCGTTCATGAACGTGCCGCTGGTCAGGACCACGGCGCGCGCCATAATGCGCTGGCCCAGCTGCGATACGATCCCGGCAATCCGACCGTCCTCGACCAGCAGGTCGACGGCCATGTCCGAACGGAAGAACAGGTTTTCGTGGGCCTCGAGTTCGCGCCGGACGACGGCCGAGTACCGGTGACGGTCGCACTGGGCGCGCGGCGACCACACGGCGGGGCCCTTGCTCCGGTTGAGCATCTTGAACTGCAGGCCCGTCTCGTCGGTCACGCGTCCCATGAGGCCGCCCATGGCATCCACCTCGCGGGCAATCTGGCCCTTGCCAATGCCGCCGATGGCCGGGTTGCAGGACATCCGCCCTATGGCCTCCAGGCTCATGGTTACCAGCAGGGTGCGCGCACCCAGGCGAGCCGCGGCCGCGGCCGCCTCGCCGCCGGCGTGGCCGCCACCGACGACGATCACGTCGAACTGCTGTAACCCGTTGCAGGACATTTACTTACCGATACAGAACTGTGAAAATATCCGGTCCAGGACGTCCTCGTTGGAGAGGGCGCCCGTGACGAGGCCGAGCTCGTCCATGGCGCGGCGGAGGTCCTCGACGAGCATGTCGCCGCTGGCGCCTGCATGGAAGGCAGTTTCGGCGCGTTCCAGGGCCTCGAGGGCAGCCCGGAGGTGAGCCACGTGCCGGGCGCTGGTCACCGTGCGATGTTCTTCGGTCGCCGACCCGTCACCGAGCGCCGCATCGAGTACCCGTTGGAGAACGGTATCCGGTAACCGCCGTTCCGCGAGCATCCGGCTGGCGGAAATCCGGACCGGCGAAGGGGTGGACGGGGATTGGGAAAGACGTGGGGATTCAGGTGAGGAAACGGCGGCAGGGGCGGGGGCAGGGGCAGAAGCCGGGGCGATGAGGTCCGTCTTGTTCGCGACCAGCACCACCGGAATGCCTTGGGGGCCAACGGACGAATCCGAACGCGTGCCCGAGACTTCCTCCAGGAACGCCACTTCGTCATCGCCGAGCCCGACGGTCACGTCGTACACGTACACCAGCACATCAGCGTGCGAGACGGCGCGGCGGGCCCGCGCCACCCCCTCCTGTTCTATGGCATTGGCCGTTTCGCGCAGGCCCGCCGTATCGATCCAGATGAAGCGATGCCCGTCGAACTCCGACTCGGCTTCAATGGAGTCGCGGGTGGTGCCGGCCACATCCGACACAATGGCCCGGTCGTCACCCACCACCGCGTTCAGCAATGTGGACTTGCCGGCATTGGGGCGGCCGGCTATGGCCACGCGCACGCCGTCCACCAGGGACCGGCCGTACCGGTACGAGGCAACGAGGTCCGCTAAAAGCGCACGGCCGTCCTTGAACGCCTGCTCCAGGCGCGCCCGGTCGGCGAATTCCACGTCCTCCTCGCTGAAGTCCAATTCGAGTTCGAGGAAGGCCACCAGATCGAGCAATTCGTCACGAAAGCGCGCCAACAGCGCCGAATACCGGCCCGTCAAGTGGGCCATCGACACGCGATGGGCCTTCACGGAGCGCGCGTGGATGAGGGCGCCGACGCTTTCGGCCTGCGCCAGGTCCATCTTGCCGTTCAGGAACGCCCGCTGCGTGAACTCGCCGGGGCCTGCCGGCCGTGCGCCGGCCTCCACCAAGCGCTCCATGACGAGGGTGCTGGCCACGTCGCCGCCGTGGCAGGATATTTCCACCACGTTCTCGCCCGTCACCGAGCGCGGCGCCAGGAACAGCGTCACCACGACCTGATCCAGCAGGTCGCCGTCGGCGCCCCGCAGCGTGCCCACATGGACGGTGTGCGAGGCGGCCGCCCTGAGGTCAGTGCCGGCGAAGATGCCGGCGACCATGCGGACCGCATCCGGACCACTCAGCCGGATGACGGCGAGGGCCGATTGGCCACGTGCGGTGGCCAGCGCTACTATCGTGTCGTGGCCGCTGCGCATGGTGGGGCCTATTTCCGCTTTTTGCGGGCGGCGGAGTCTTTCCCGGATCCGGCTTTCGAGGAACTGCCGGAGCCCGAGCCCGAGCCCGAGCCTTTCTTGGAGCCAGCCGTTTTCTTTGCCCATCCCTGTACTTCCGGTTCGGTGCCCTTCTCCGCGCTTTCCTTCTCGATCTGCTTGTTGATGGTCCGTTGCTGCAGGGCCGTCAACACGTTGTAGCACAGGTAGTACAGGCTGAGACCGGCCGCCAGGCGGTTGAAGATGACAAACATCATGATCGGGAAGACATAGACCATGAACTTCATCTGCGGGTTCGAGGCCTGCGAGCTCATCTGCATCTTCATCTGGACGACCATGGAGAGGCCCATCAACAGTGTGAAGCCGGCTACGAAGTCGCCGTAGAACGGAATGTTGAAGGGCAGCGCCAGAATGACGTCCGGCGCCGAAAGGTCGTCGGCCCACAGGAAGCCCTGCTGCCGGATTTCAATGGCCTGCGGAAGGAACTGCCACAGCGCGATGATGATGGGGTACTGGAGCAGCATGGGCAGACACCCGCCTATCGGGTTCACCCCCGTCTCCTTGTACATCTTCATCATGGCCTGCTGCTGCTTCTGCGGGTCGTTCGCGTACTTCTCCTTGATGACCTCCATGCGCGGCTGCAGTTCACGCATGCGGGCCATGCTGCGGAACGAGCTCTTCGTGAGCGGCGACAGGACGACCTTGATCAGGATGGAGAAGATGATGATGACCAGGCCGTAGTTCGGGATGAACCGGGCCAGGAAATCGAACACCGGAATGAAAACGAACTTGGCCAGCGGGCGCGTGATGACTTCGAAGAAATCCCACCCGTAGTCGACCATGTTGTACAGGTCCAGGTCGTACTTGCGGATGCGGCTCAGCTCGAGCGGCCCCACGTACAGGCGGTATTCGTCCGATTCGCCGACCATGGGCGGCATCCGGACGCTGGCCGCGTAGTCGTGGCGCAGGTACGACTGCGAGACTTCGCCGAAACGCTCGCCCACCAGTTCCGCACCCCGGGTCTCGCCCGAGGGGATGATGACAGCCGCGAAATACTTGTTCTTGGCGGCTACCCAGTCCACCTGGCCGTTCAGGCCTTTTTCCGAATACGGGTCGGCGTTCAACTGGATGCTCTCTACTTCGCCGCCGCTGCGGGCATAGGCGCCGGTCAGCATGGACGAGCTCTCCACGTCCTTCTCGCTGAAGGGGATGCCGCCGTTCCAGACCAGTTCGTAGCCCTCCAGGGTGGCAAACGACGCGGCGTTCTGCATGCGCACCGAAAGGCCGACTTCGTAGGTGCCTGGCGTGAACGTGTAGACGTATTCAATCCGGCCGTCCGCCAACTCGGTGGTGTAGGTCACGGAGCGCGGCGCATCGTTCACCTCCAGGCGCTCGGC
The DNA here is from genome assembly GCA_040221055.1 of Rhodothermales bacterium. Lineage (NCBI taxonomy): Bacteria > Pseudomonadati > Rhodothermota > Rhodothermia > Rhodothermales > Rhodothermales bacterium. The sequence goes on from JAVJVN010000016.1 coordinate 21,270, forward strand.
GGTGGTGGACGGCACGAACGGGAAGGAGCGCGTATCGTAAATCCGCGAGCCCGGGGACGTGAAGACCATGCCCAGGGCTCCCCCGCGCGTCGAATCGACCAGTTCCACCATCCGCTCCAGTCCGGCTTGCTGGTATTCCTTCAGGCGGAACGAGCGGAGCGTGCCCCCCTGGGCCGAGAATTCGGCCACATACAGGTCCGTTTCAACGGTCAGCGTCGGGTTCGACGGGAGCACGGTGCGCACGAACGAGGTATCGTCGGCCGCCAATTCGGCGACGGCGCCCACGCGGGGCGGGGCCTGTACAATGGTTTCCTGCTCAGGTTCGGCGTCGGTCTGGAGCGTATCGACCGTGGCCGGGAGCGAGCCCGGTTCCGGAGGGGGAGGCGACAGCCACATGAGCCATACCACCATGATGATGGCAATCAGGACGGTCGCGGTAACTACGTTCTTGTCCACGGAATTCGGGTTCAGGTTGTGCCCGGCAGCTCCAGTCGGGCGATGGCGTCTGTGAGATCGTGCGGTATACGCGGGATGTCGTCGCGGGTTGACCGGAAAAGGACCATAGCCGTTACGACTTCGTTGCGCTGGCCCAGCGCATGGATGAGTTCCGGATCCGAAACGCGGGGATGCTGCCGCCAGACTTCCCGCATGATCCGGCGGATGCGGTTGCGCTGCACGGCGTTGCCGGTCCTCTTTGGAACAGCGAAGCCGGCTCGGATGCAATGTCCGGGGCCGGCTTCACGTTCACTGGCAATGCGATATACGACCCGGACGGACCCTGAGGAAACCGTCCTGGAATCGGTCGCTGTCCGGTCGAACAAGGGACGAACAAGCCGTTGCCGCTTCAGGTGGTGGGAGCGCGGAAAACGGTGGGGCAATCTACTTGCCTGGCTTCGCGTCGCTGACGGTCAAGACCTTGCGTCCTTTGGCGCGACGACGCGCCAGCACCTGGCGACCCTTCTTGTTCGACATCCGAGCCCGGAAACCGTGCTTGTTGGCGCGCTTGCGTCGACTCGGTTGATACGTTCTCTTCATGACTCTGCTGATTTCGGTGGTAACGGTCTACCAGGACGGGGATGCCTGGCGCGCAAAACTGCGCAGACCGATAAAGATACGCAAACACCCTTTAAGGTCAACGCTCCCCGTTGACATTCATAAAAAACCAGAGTAATTTTGCGGGCTCTGCAATAAACCTTGCAGCGGCCGGATACCATGCGGGAATAGCTCAGTTGGTAGAGCATCAGCTTCCCAAGCTGAGGGTCGCGGGTTCGAGTCCCGTTTCCCGCTCTCCCGAACGGCTCATTCCGCCGTCGGTTTCGGGCGATTAGCTCAGTTGGTTAGAGCGCCTGTCTTACACACAGGAGGTCGTAGGTTCGAATCCTACATCGCCCACCATTTCCGCCCTCTGCCCGCCGCCCGCCTTCCGCCGTGCCGCAACTCGCCCTTCTGAATATTGCCCGCACGGCGCATCCGTTGGACGCGCCCGAAATGGCCGACTTCGTGGCGAACATCGGGCAGGTCAATGCGCTGGCCTACGCATCCCCCGGATTCCTGTGGCATTTGGACGAGGACAATGACGAGGTTCGCACGCTCTTTGGCGACGACATCGTGGTGAACGTCTCGGTGTGGGCCTCCCTGGAGGACATGCACGCCTACGTGTACCGCTCCCGACACGCCGATTTCATTGGCCGGCGCAAGGAGTGGTTCCTGCACATGAAGGAGGCCTACGTGGTGCTGTGGTGGGTGCCCGAGGGACACCGGCCCAGCCTGTCGGAAGCCGCGGACCGGCTCGCACGTTTGCGCGAAGATGGCCCGACCGCGGAAGCCTTCACGTTCAAGACGCCGTTCCCGGCGCCTCGCAGTACGTAGGAGCGACCCGCAGGAAAAGCGGTCGTTGAGCGCTGCATCATTCCCGCGGCTCATTGGTATAGGCCCCATGAGCAGCATGAGCCGTAAACGCTGGCAAATAAAACCCGTCCCGTCCGAAGCCGAGGTCGCCGATCTGGCCCGGCAACTGAACGGATTGCACCCCGCGCTCGCCCGTACCCTGGTGGCGCGCGGAATCGATACCTTCGATTCCGCGCGCCACTATTTCCGGGCCGGAATATCGGAGTTGCACGATCCTTTCCTCATGCGGGACATGGATTTGGCGGTGGATCGTCTGGTCCTCGCCATCGAGAACGACGAGCGGATCCTGGTCTACGGGGACTACGACGTGGACGGTACGACCGCCACGGCGCTCCTGACCCGGTACCTGCGCGACGTGGGCGGGGACGTCTGCTATTTCATTCCGGATCGCTTCAAGCACGGCTACGGGCTGAGCGTGAAGGGACTGGATCATGCCGTCTCGGAAGGCGCGAGCCTGGTCGTCGCCCTCGACTGTGGCGTGACGGCGGTGGAGGAGGCCGCCTACGCCCGGAGCGTGGGGCTGGACCTCGTCATCTGTGACCATCACACGCCACAGGCCGTACTGCCGGACGCGATTGCCGTGGTCGATCCCAAGCGGGCCGACTGCGACTACCCGTTCAAGGAGCTGTGCGCCTGCGCCGTCGCGTTCAAACTGGCCCAGGCCCTGGAAAGCCGGCTCCAGCGGTCCCGCACCCCGCTCACGGATTTCCTGGACCTCGTCGCCCTGGCCACGGCCAGTGACGTGGTATCGGTAACGGGCGAGAACCGCATCCTGCTGCGCGAGGGCCTCGAACGGCTGCGCACGAATGCGCGTGTGGGATTGAAGATGCTTGCCGAGGAGGCAGGCGTCCGCATGAGCGATTGCTCCGCATCGAACATCATTTTTGCCCTCGGACCCCGGATAAACGCCGCGGGCCGACTCGGCGATGCGTCGCGCGCGGTCGCCCTCATGCTGGCCTTCGACGAACTGGAGGCGGTCGCGCGGGCACGCCAACTGGAACGTTTGAACCAGGAGCGGCGGGAGTTGGACCAGGAAACGCAGGAACTGGCCTTTGCGAAGGCCGACCGCCTGCTGGCCAAGGGATCCCGCCACACCATCGTGCTGCACGACGAGGACTGGCATCTGGGGGTCATCGGGATCGTGGCCAGCCGGCTGGTGGAGCGGCACTACCGGCCGACCATCATGATGACGACCCTGAACGGCATGGCCAAGGGATCGGCCCGGTCGGTGGCCGGCATCAACATCTACGCCGCGCTGCAGGAATGCGAGGATCTGCTGACGGAGTTCGGCGGCCACGACTTCGCGGCCGGCGTCACGCTGCCGGTGGCGCACCTCGCGGAATTCGCCAACCGGTTCGAGCAGGCAGTGTCCGGCGCCATTACGGCCGACGTCCTGGAGCCGGTCGTGCACGTGGATGCCGAACTGGCCCTGAGGGACGTGGATGCCAAGTTCTGGAGCATCCTGCGCCAGTTTGCGCCGTTCGGCGCCGACAACGAGATGCCCATCTTCCAGTCCTCCAACCTGGAGGTCGTGGGCCCCATTTCGACGGTCGGGAAGGACCGGTCCCACCTCCGGTTCGCGGTGAAGGACCGCGACGGCGGACAGCGTCGTGACGTGATCGGGTTCCGCATGGCAAAGCACCTGGACGTGGTTACCGAGAGCCAGGCCACGGGTCAGCCACTCGAAATGCTGCATTCCATCCAGGAAAACACCTGGAACGGACGCACGAAACTGCAACTGCAGGCGGTGGACGTGCGGCTGGGGTAATAGACCGTTTTGTCGTTTCTTCATATCTTATGCGGAAACACTTGTCATGACAAGTCAATACAACCGGCATATCACCAGCCCACCTCCCCCATGATCGACTTCCTGTCCCAACCCTGGCCCTGGTACGTGGCCGGCCCCCTCATCGGGCTGACGGTACCCGTCCTGCTGCTCCTGGGCGGCAAGCAATTCGGCATTTCGGACAACCTGCGCACCATGTGCGCCATCCTGCCGACCAAGGTATCGTTCTTCCAGATTGACTGGCGCGCCAACGCCTGGAACCTGACCATCTCGGCAGGCATCCTGATCGGGGCGTTCCTCGCCACCCTGTTCCTGGCGAATCCCGATCCGATCGCCCTTTCATCGGCCACGCAAGCCGACCTGGCGTTGCTGGGCGTGACGGAATTCAATGGATACGCTCCGGAGCAGTTCTTCTCCTGGGAAGGCCTCCTGAGCCTCAACGGGTTCATCCTGATCGTAGTGGGGGGCTTCCTGGTCGGATTCGGCGCCCGGTATGCAGGGGGATGCACCTCCGGTCATGCCATCAGTGGGCTGGCCGACCTGCAACCCGCATCGCTCATTGCGGTCCTGGGCTTCTTCGCCGGTGGACTGCTGGTCACGCATCTCCTTCTCCCCATCCTGCTGTAGCCATGAAAATCCGCCAACTCCTGCCCTATCTGCTCGTGGGCATCGCCTTCGGGATCGTGGCCGCCAAGAGCGAGATCATTTCGTGGTACCGCATCCAGGAGATGTTCCGCTTCCAGGCCTTCCACATGTACGGCATCATCGGCAGCGCCGTGCTGGTCGCCGCCGTTTCCGTACGCATCATCAAGTCCCGCGGCGTCCGCACGCTCTCGGGCGAACCCATTGTCATTCCTCCCAAGGACCTGTCCGCACCGGGTACCCGGTACTGGCTGGGAGGCACCCTTTTCGGAGTCGGCTGGGCCCTGACAGGCGCCTGCCCGGGTCCCATGTTCGCACTGGCGGGCACCGGCATGACGGTCATCCTGGTGGCGGTTGCCGCGGCATTGGCCGGCACGTACACCTACGGCGTCCTGCGCCCCCGCCTCCCGCATTGACCGACCCGCGTGTCGGCTGACGGGCCATATTTTTCAAAACAAAACACACAGAGACCATGCTGTTCAGACAGATCTTCGACGAGAAGCTGGCGCAATACGCCTACCTCATTGGATGCCAGAAGACCGGTGAGGCCATTGTCATCGACCCCGAGCGGGACATTGACACCTACATCGACATCGCCGAGAAGGAGGGCCTGACCATCACGTCCGTGGTGGACACCCACATCCATGCCGACTACCTCACGGGCATGCGCGAGTTCGCCGAGCGCGGCGTCCACGTGTACGCTTCCGACGAGGGCGATGCCGACTGGAAGTACGAGTGGCTCATTGGCTCCGACTACAACTATACCCTGCTCAAGGACGGCGATACGTTCAAGGTCGGCAACATCGAGTTCCGCGCGGTGCATTCCCCGGGCCATACGCCCGAGCACCTGTCCTACCTGATCACCGACCTGGGTGGCGGCGCCAACGCGCCCATCGGCCTCGCATCGGGCGACTTCGTGTTCGTGGGCGACCTCGGCCGTCCGGACCTGCTGGAATCGGCCGCCGGACACGCCGGCGTCATGGAGCCCTCGGCCCGCACCCTGTTCCAGTCCGTGCAGCGGTTCCTGGACCTGGAGGATTACCTGCAGGTGTGGCCGGCCCACGGCGCCGGTTCGGCCTGCGGCAAGGCCCTGGGTGCCGTTCCGGACACGACGGTCGGGTACGAGCGACGCTTCAACGTGGCCATCCAGACCGCCATGCGCGGCGAGGACGATTTCGTGGCGGCCATCCTGGACGGACAGCCGGAGCCTCCGCTCTACTTCGCCCGGATGAAGCGCGACAACAAGCTGGGGCCCAAGGTCCTGGGCACGCTGCCCAACCCGCGCCACCTGTTCGTGGATGACCTGAAGCGCCTGGTGGGACGCACGGACGTCGCCATCCTGGATACCCGGATCGACAAGGCGGCCTTCATGGCCCGCCATCTGCCGGGCTCGCTCTATGCCGGATTCAACAAGTCGTTCAACACGGCCGCCGGATCCATCATCGACGACGAAACGCCCATCTACCTCATCATCGAGGAAGAGCATGTGGACCAGGCCGTTCGCGACCTCATCCGCATCGGGCTCGACCGGATTGAAGGATATGCCACCCCGGAAACCCTGGAGGCCTACGCCGACACGCACGGGGAAGTGGCCCAGATTCCGTTCGCAACCATCGCCCAGCTCCCCGAACTGGCGGCGCAGGACGACGTGACCGTACTGGACGTGCGCAACCTGGCCGAATATGAGGCCGCGCACGTTCCCGGCGCCCAGAACCTGGCGTACACCCGGCTCATTCCCCGCAAGGGCGAAGTGCCCACGGGCGGACGTCTGGCCATCCACTGCAAGACCGGTGGACGCGCGGCGGTGGCCAGCGCGTTCCTGGCCCGCGAAGGCCACGACGTCATCTACGTCGAAGGCGACTTCGAGGAGTGGGCGCTGTCGAATGACCTGGCCACGGGAGCACCCGCACTCGCGTGACCTCCTTCTTTCCGGCCCTGAAGGCCTTCAAGGGGTACGACCGGCGGTTCCTTTCGGGGGACGTGAACGCCGGGATCACGGTGGGGGTCATGCTCATTCCCCAGGGCATGGCCTACGCCATGATCGCAGGCATGCCGCCCATCTACGGGCTCTATGCCTCGCTCGTACCCCTGTTGGTCTACGCCTTCATGGGCACCTCGGCGCAACTGGCCGTCGGGCCGGTAGCCATGGTCTCCCTGCTTGTGGCCACGGGCGTCGGCGCGCTGGCGGACCAGGGTACGGAAGCCTACATCACGCTGGCCATCCTGTTGGCGTTCCTGGTGGGCGTCTTCCAGCTGGCGCTGGGGCTGGCCCGGTTCGGTTTCCTGACGGCGTTCCTGTCGCACCCGGTGCTGAGCGGGTTCACGTCGGCGGCCGCGCTCATGATTGGGTACAGCCAGGTGGGGCATCTGCAGGTCAGCACGACGGCGGCCCTCGTTGGCGCCGCGGGCATTGTCCTGCTCGTCGCCTTCCGGATGGTCAAACGCCGGCTGCCGGGAGCCCTCATCGTGGTGGCGCTCGGTACGGCCGCCACATGGTATTTCGGGCTCGAAGTCCCCATTGTGGGCACCGTCCCGGCCGGTTTGCCCATGCCGTCGTTCACGGTCCCGGCCATGGACCAGGTCACGGCACTCCTGCCGACCGTCCTGGCCATCGGTCTGGTGGGTTTCATGGAGTCGATTGCCGTGGCCAAGAGCCTGGCCGCCAAACACGGCGACCGGATTGAATCCTCGCAGGAACTGGTGGCGCTCGGCGCATCGAACATCGCCGGCGCCCTGTTCCAGTCCTTCCCGGTCACAGGCGGCTTCTCCCGGAGTGCGGTCAACGACCAGTCCGGCGCACGCACCTCGCTCGCCAGCCTCATTTCCGCAGGAGTGGTGGGACTGACCCTGCTGTTCCTGACGCCCCTCTTCACGCATCTTCCGAAAGCCCTGCTCGCATCCATCGTGCTCGTGGCGGTGTACCCGCTCGTGAACTGGCGCGATGCGCTGCATCTCTGGAAAACCAGCAAGCCGGACCTGGCCCTGCTCGTGGTCACGTTCGTGGCGACGCTGGCGCTCGGCATTGAGGAGGGCATCCTCGTGGGCGTCGTGCTGTCCATCCTGATGGTCGTACAGCAGGCCTCGCGGCCGCATGTGGCCCGCCTGGGATGCCTGCCCGGCACCACCACGTACAAGAACCTGCAGCGCTGGCCGTCGGCCGTCGAACCCGACGGGATTGCCATCCTGCGCGTGGACGCCTCGCTGTTCTTCGCGAATGTGGACTTCCTGTGGGATACGGTCATGGAGCTGCTGGACAAGCGGACCGATGCGCGCGTGGTCCTGATTGACATGTATCCGGTGAACCGGATGGATGCCTCGGCCGTGCACGGCCTGGAAACCCTGCTGGAGGAGCTCGGCGATCGCGGCATTGCCCTCTTCCTGTCGGGCGTGAAGGGTCCGGTGGCAGACATCATGGATCGTTCAGGCCTCCTGGAACGGGTGGGACGGGACCGGATGGCCCTGGAAATCCATGACGCCGTGGAAGCCGCCCAACGTTATCTTTCCGGATGATGAAGCGCTACCTGCCGATCCTGGACTGGCTGCCCCGCTATGACCGGACCCTGTTCCGGGGCGATGCGGTGGCCGGCATCACGGTCGGCGTCATGCTCATTCCCCAGAGCATGGCCTATGCCAGCCTGGCCGGCCTGCCGCCCATCCACGGGCTCTACGCCAGCCTCCTGCCGCTGGTGGTGTACGCCTTCATGGGCTCGTCCCGGCATCTGGCGTTCGGCATCATGGCCATCGACTGCCTCATTGTGGCCGCGGCGGTCTCCCAGTTCACCCCGTCCGGCACGCCGGAATACGTGGGTCTGGTGCTCGCCCTGACGCTCATGGTGGGCATCATCCAGATGCTCCTCGGGTTCATGCGCTTCGGTTTCCTGGTCAACCTGCTGTCCCGGCCCGTCATTTCCGGGTTCACCGGTGCCGCCGCCATCGTCATCTGCCTGAGCCAGCTCAAGAGCCTGCTCGGCATTCCCATGCCCCAGAGCACAGCCCTCCCGGCCCTCATGATGGCCCTGTTCCGGGAAGCGGCAGACATCCACGTGCTGACGCTGCTCATCGGTCTGGCGGGCATGGTATTGCTGGCCTCCATCAAACACTGGTTGCCGCGCGTCCCGGGCGCCCTCGTGGCCGTCACCCTGTCCACACTCGCCGTGTGGTATTTCCGCCTGGACACGATCGGCGTCGACACCGTTGGCGTCATCCCGACGGGCCTGCCCTCCGTGGATGTCCCCGCCGGCGGGTGGGGCATTGTGCAGGCGCTCGTGCCGTCCGCCATCATGCTGGCGCTGGTGCAGTTCATGACCGTCGTCTCGCTCGGCAAGCTCTACGCCGGCAAATACGGATACCGGCTCGATGCGAACCAGGAACTGGTGGCCCTCGGCGCATCGAACGCCGCGGCCGGTCTGTTCCAGGGCGCACCCGTGTCGGGCAGCTTCTCCCGCAGTGCGGTCAGCGAAGGCACCGGCGCCCAGACCCCGCTCTCGAATTTCTTTGCTGCGGCCGTCGTTGCCGTGACGCTGCTGTTCCTGACGCCGCTGTTCTTCTACCTGCCCATCCCCATCTTTGCCTCCATCATCATCATGGCGGCCATCGGCCTGGTGGACATCCGCGAACTGCGCTACCTGCTGCGCACCAAGAAGGTCGACGGGGTGATCGCCCTGGTCACGTTCACGGTGACGCTCATGGTGGGCATCCAGGCAGGCATCCTGACGGGCGTCGGATTGTCGGTGGTGGCCATCATGGCGCGGATAAGCCGTCCGAACATCGTCCGGCTCGGACTCATCCCGGGCACCCAGACGTTCCGCGACGTCACGCATCACCCCGAAGCCATCGAAGTGGACGACCTGCTGATGGTCCGGATGGATGCGTCATTTTCCTTCGCCAATGCCGAACGCCTGCGCGACACCATTATCGAGGAGGTCGCCGATGCGCCGTACCGGGCGGTCGTGATCGACGCCCAGCCCATCAATGACATCGATACCACGGCCCTGGCCGTACTGTCGGAGTTGCACGATGCACTCTCGGCTCGGCACATCCGCCTGGTCATCGGGGGCATGAAGGAGCCGGTGCTGGAAACGGTGCGCGAGGCCGGACTCGACGACGAAATGGGGCCGGGTCACCTGTTCATGACGCCGTTCGATGCGGTACAGGCCGTACTCACCGACTGGGAGCGCGCCTTGCTACCCCGCGGCGACGGCGGTCACCATCCGCTCGAGCAGTAGGCGCGTCGCCGCCAGCCGGTCGTTCCAGGCCTGCTGCCACGCCGCGCCCACGAATTCCGGCCAACGTGCTTCGGTGGCGTCCACGTGCGCGCTGAGTACGGCGCAGACGTCCTCGAGTGCATCGTAGGCACTCGCGCCCCGGAGCAATCCCTCCAGGCTGCGCGCCCGACTGCCGAATCCGGTCGGTACGCGGAACGAACGGGCCGCCTCGTGGATGTCGGTGTGGGTCAGGAACAGGCCGCACTGCGCCGGCAGCGACAGATGCCGCCCGATCCGAGCCAGGGAGGTCTTCGGATCGTCCAGGATGTCCTCGACCGGGGGGAGGAGGGTTTCGGGTGGCATTTCCGTTGCGCCGGCAGATGCAGACGCGTGGTCCCGGCCGGTCGGCTGCCCCTCAGTGGACTGAGCATGAGCTGCCCTCATGATCCGGTCCATCTCGTCCGCCCAGCGCACGGTTTCCTCGTCCACCGCCATGCGGCGCACGGCGGCCGTCTGCAGCGGCAGCCAGGGGGAAACGTGCTCCATGAGAAAGGCCGCGAGCATACCGCTATTGGACGCTGAGAGATCGGCTTGGGGCGTATCCATCCGTTCTGCTGCCTGATCGAGCAGTTCTGCCGCCTGCGCCAGCAGCTCCGAAATGTGCCCGTCCGGATTCATCATGCCGTCCGCCGAGAGATAGATGGACGCCACCGGCATGGCTTCATGCACGAATACCCGGTAGTGTGCGGCGGCGTGGGCATCGCCCAGCTCCGCGCGGGGCATGGCGGCCACGCCCCCCAACCGCCTGAGCTCTTCGGCGTCGGGCATGCTGTGTGGCATCAGGCGCGTCCCTTCAACATCCCGTGCCAGTACATGGCCGGCAACAGGAAGCGCTTCATCATCATCATGGACCACCGCTCCTTCGTGGTATCGAACGGGAAGGAGGGGTCGGGGCGGTTGTCATAGTCGAATTCCGCCAGCACCAGACTGTTGTACCCCGTGACGAGCGGACAGGAGCTGTATCCGTTGTAGGAGCCGACCTTGCCGACCGTCCCTTTATCCATGTGCTCCAACAGGTTGCCGACCACGATCGGGGCCTGTTTCCGGACGGCGGCACCGGTCCGGGCATTCGGGGTCGAGCTGGCATCGCCCAGCGAAAACACGTTGGCATACGTATTGTGCTGCAGGGTGTGCTTGTGCACGTCCACCCAGCCTTCGGCGTTGGCCAGCGGGCTCTGCCGCACGAAGTCCGGGGCGGACTGCGGCGGCACGGCATGCAGCATGTTGAACTCGAATTCCTTGTTGGTCGTGTTGCCATCGGCATCCGTCACGCGGATGACGGCCACCTGCTCGTCGCCCCGGACCGCAATCAGTTCGTGCTGGCGGTTGAACGTGATGCCGTACCGCTCGATGACCTTGAACAGGGTCTCCTGGAACTCCGATACGCCGAAGACCACCGTGCCGGGCGACATGAACTGGATGTCCACATCGACCAGATGGCCGTGCTTGCGCAGGTAATCGGCCGTCAGGTACATGATTTTCTGGGGCGCGCCACCACACTTGATGGGGGTCGACGGCTGCGTGAACAGCGCCCGCCCGCCCTTCAGCCCCTGGATGACCTGCCACGTGTAGGGAGCCAGGTCCACCCGGTAATTCGAGGTCACGCCGTTTCGTCCGAGGGTCTCGGGCAGTCCGTCGACGAGATGCCAGTTGAGTTGGATGCCGGGTGCGACGACCAGGTAGTCGTAGGTCAGTTCGCCGCCGGATTCCAGCGTCAGGGCATTGCTTTCCGGTTGGAAGGATCCGGCCCGCTCCTTGATCCAGGTCACCCCTTTCGGCATGACGTCGGCCATGGGCCGCGCGGTATCGGAGACCGAATTCAGCCCACCGCCCACCAGCGTCCAGAGCGGCTGGTACCAGTGCGTATCGGACGGCTCCACGACGGCCACGTCCAGCGCTTGCCGGGCCTTCTTCAGCCGGGCGGCGACGGTCAGCCCCGCGGTTCCTCCTCCAATGATGACGACGGTATGATGCTGTTTCATGGTCTTGCACTCGGTTTATTCCGGTCGGGGCGGCCGAACGGCATGTCCGGCAGGGCATAGGCCTCCTTCACCGGTTTCAACGGACGGTTCAGCCAGTAGGGCCGGCGCGTCCCGTCGGGGCTGTGGTCGACTGCCGACCGGGCCAGCGCAACCCACTCGTGGTAGTTCTCCATGGAGGCGTCCGTGTCCACGAACACGTCACCGTGCCGGTCTTCCGGACGGGCCTTTTCCACGTTGAACGCCTTCTGCAGCCAGCAGTGGTGTCCCGATACGGGGTCCGGCTGCACGGCATGGGTCAGGTTCTGGTGGACGCCCACGTCTTCCCACCAGATGCGGCTCGTATCGGGGTCGAAGGATTCCCATGCCGTGGCGCCGTGTTCAACGCGCAGCCGGTTCTCCTTGGACGAGGGTTGCGAGATGGTCACCAGGTTCGATGCGCCCCGGCTCAGCCCCTCGCCCTCTTTCAGGCGCCAGCGACCCAGGTGGTGGCTCATGGCAATCACGCCGGGTTTTATGCCCTCTGTGATCCACACCTTGTCCACGAAATACCCTATCCGGGTCGTGACGCGGATGAGGTCGCCCGTATCCACGCCGAGTCGCCGGGCATCTTCCGGATGCATCCAGACCGGATTCTTGTGGCTCAGTTCGTAGAGCCACTTGGCGTTGGCCGACCGGGTATGGATGAGCGTCGGCAGCCGGAAATTCGGCAGCAGCAGCATTTCCCCTTTCGCCCGGTCGATGTTGTCGGGATGCACGTGGCTCTTGAGCGTCCACGGCAGGGTGAATTCCTTTTCGGGCCATCCCCACTCCCGCATGGTCGGGGAGAAGAACTCCAGTTTCTTGCTCGGGGTCTTGAACCCGGCGCCGTCCTTGGCGAACGGCCGGTAGTTGTGCGCCGTCACCTCGAAGGCGGCATAGCGCCGCATGTACTCGAGCGGGGAGAGGCCTTCCTTGGCCGCGGTTTCCGGCAGGCCGGGTACGCTGTTCTCGAAGATCCAGCGGTAGTACTCCTCCACGGTAACGATTTCACCCGGCCGGTACGGGCTCTCGAAATGTTGCCTGACGCCGAGCGCCCCGTCGGGGTCCATGGCCGTGGACAGTTCAATCCAGAACTCGTTCTCTTCCCAGACCTCGCCCGGATTGGCTTCCCATGTATGCGTGACCTTCTTGCCGAGCCGCTCCATGGCCACCCGCCGGACGGGCTGCCGGAAGGCAATCCACTGCCCGGAGTGGGTTTCCTGGCTCATGAGGTCGTGCCGTTCACCCGCGTGCCCCATGGGCAACACGTAGTCTGCGAACCAGGCCGATTCGTTCCAGGTGGGCGTCAGCGCCACGTGGCACTTCATTTTCTCCTCGTCCTGGAGCGCCTTCATCCACATGAACCCGTCCGGGTTTATCCAGAGCGGATTGTACACGCGCGTGAAGTAGACGTCGATGTCTCCGCGGCCCTCTTCCAGGAAATGCGGCAACAGGAAACTCATTTCGTAGAACGCCAGCGGCCATTCGTGCGGCAAATGCAGTTCGTTCCATGCATTCAGCGGCGGCGGCGACGAGAAGGGTTTCGGGACGAACTTGTTCCAGGAGTTGCCGGACGTGCCGCCCTCGTTGCCCACGCTTCCGGTGAGCACGTTCAGGAACAGCAGGCACCGTGCCACCTGCCAGCCGCCCAGGTTTCCGATGGAAGCACTCCGCCACGTGTGCGCCGCCAACCGGCCCTGGCAACGGGAAATGATTTCTGCCGCCTCCTGGATGCGTTGGATGGGCACCTGGGCCTCGGCCGCCGCACGTTCGAACGTGAACTCAGCGTAGAGGGCCTTCAGCAGCCGGTCGAAGTCCTCGAAGGTGGGGTTTTCCGGGACGTCGAAGACCACGTTGTCGTACGGATTCGACCGGAAGAAGGTGAGGGAGTCCTCCCAGTTCACCCATTCCTCCACGAAGGCCTTGTCGTACAGGTCATTCTGGATGAGATAATTGGCAATGGCCAGCAGCAAGGTCTGCTCCGAGCCCGGCCACGTCGGCAACCAGACATCGGATTTCGATGCGGTGTTCGACAGCCGGGGGTCGAGCGTGATGAGCTTGGCACCCCGGTTCTTCGCCTCCATGATGCGTTGCGCATGCGGATTGAAGTAGTGCCCGGTTTCCAGGTGGCTCGAAATGAGCAGCACCACATTGGCGTTCGCATAGTCGGGGCTCGGCCGGTCGAAACCCGACCACAGGAAATACCCCGCCCGGGCGCCCGCCGAACAGATGTTCGTGTGGCTGTTGTGTCCGTCCACGCCCCATGCCTGGATGCATCGATTGGTGTAGCCGTCCTCGCCCGGACGACCCACGTGGTACATGATGCCGTCGCGGCGCTTCTTGCGGCTTTCCCGCATCTTTTCGCCGATTTCCTCCAGCGCCGTATCCCAGGAAATCCGCTTCCATTTGCCCTCGCCCCGCTTGCCGACCCGTTTCAGCGGGTACAGGATGCGCTCGGGGTCATACACCTGGTTGATGGTGGCCGGTCCTTTCGCGCAGTTCCGGCCGCGGCTGCCGGGATGTTTCGGATTACCCTCGAACTTCTTGATTTCGAGGGTCTCCCGGTCCACGTAGGCCAACAGGCCACAGGCGCTTTCGCAGTTGAAACAGACGGTGGGCACCAGGGTGTAGTGGCGGGCCACTTTCTTGGGCCATTGCTTGCCGTCCCATTCCACCCAGTCATCCCACCGGTCGGTGGGCGGATACTGGCTCATGCGCCCATCCGGGTGGATGACCGTGGTCATTTCCGGTCGGTCCTGGTGCGGTGTCCGATCGGATTCCGAGAAGGTGGGGAGGCCAAAAGGTTTGTCCATGACAGATCAGCTGTTCGGTATGTCCTGCGGCGCCATCACGAAGGCGTGCTCATACAGGTAAAGGCCAACGAGGGCAGACAGTCCGGCGGCCACGCCGACCACGGCCATCCATGCCGCGGCGGCAGGAACGAAGAAGAACCCGGCGGCCAGGACCAGGGGCAGGACGTGGCCGAGACCAACGCTTCCCCACCAGAACGCGCGGGCGTAGCGCCCGTGGGTGATGTCGTGGGCCGCCTTGGCCGCGGCTTCGCTGGCATGGGACATGCCCACTTCACCGAAGATGGTGACGACCAGGTCGACGACCAGGGCCACCGACAGGGCCACCCAGGCCAGATGCATCCAGTCGGCGGACAAGCCCGCAAGGGCACCTCCGGCCAACAGGGTGGCGGCGCCCGCCACGATGGAATGGACAATCAGGTGGAAGGGCAAGAGCGAATTCTGCCACAGATCCCGACCTTCCGCCTGGCTGAACAGGAACGCCGTGTAGACCGCGGTTCCGATGGCGAGCGGCGAACCCACGCCCAGCAACCAGGGTCGCCAGGCGGCTACCAGATCGGTGGCCAGCCAGCCCTGCCAGGCGGCCACTTCGGCAGCCGCCCAGAGCGTGGCCAGGCCCGAGAACCCGATGAGCAGGAAGGCGCCGCGGACGAGCCAGCTCTTCCACTGGGGCCGGAAAACGATGCTCAGGAAGCGTTCGGGCCGCTCCAGGTCATAGACCAGGAGGGCGGTCGTGGCCAGCAGGAAGATCACCGTAGCCACCGAGGCGCCCGCCAGGACCACGGGAGATGCCGTGACCCAATCGAAAACCAGGCCGAGGGCGGCCAGCAGGAACAGTCCGGCGGCAATGCCCTTCGTGACCAGGTAGGCCGGAACGGGCCAGTGCCACGGCACCTTGTGCTGGGCATTGTACACGACCTGGACCATCTGTTCGGCCATGCGGCCGTCCCCGATGAGGATGGGGCCGCCTCCCGGCAGGCCCTGCGTTCCGGGCGTCCGGATGGGGGTGCCGCTCTTGGACAGGGATCCGCGATCGGCGTTCGGCGGCTGACCGGTGGCTCCGTCGCCGCCGCTCTTGACCGCGCCCGACTCCAGTTCCAGCACGTCGGCCCAGGCAAAACTGGTCGGGGTCCGGTCCGTGGCGGTCGGATGCATGGCGGCAGCGTCGCCGCCGATGTAGTACAGTTTCGGGGCCGTGCCCTGCTCCGGCTTGCGCACGGTCACTTTGTTCTCGGCGAGCACCTTGGCGATTTCCGTATCCGGGTTGTCCAGATCACCGGCCAGAATGGCGTGCTCGGGGCACACCACCACGCAGGCCGGCTCCAGCCCCACCTCCACGCGGTGTGCACAGAAGTGGCACTTGGCCGCCGTATGGGTCTCCGGATCGATGTAAATGGCATCGTACGGGCAGGCCTGCATGCAGGCCTTGCACCCAATACACACATCGGGGTCGAATTCCACGATTCCGTCCTGCCGCTGGTACATGGCGGTCACCGGACAAATCCGCACGCAGGGCGGGTTCGCACAGTGATTGCATCGCGTCACCTGGAAGGTGCGGCGGACATTGGGGTAAACGCCCTTCTCGACACTCTTCACCCACGTTCGCTGAACGCCGAGCGGGACCTCGTTTTCACTCTTGCAGGCGGTGGAACAGGCGTGGCACCCAATGCAGGAGTCGTTGTTGATGACAAAGCCGTAATTCATACTTGTAATATCAGGTTATATCAAGCAACGTTCAAGTCAAATCGGCTCGTGTATTCACATTTTTCACGGTCTGCTCATCCACCCGGACCCGCAGGACCTGCGCCTCATCCAACAGCCCGAGGACCGACCGTCTGCCGCTATCCAGATAGGCCGTGATCCTCGGCAACATGCCGGGCGTCCACAGGGACAGGAGGGGCTGCAGGCGTCCATCCGGGGTTTCGGCCGCCACCACATCCACGCCATATACGGCCGTGCGCCACGCATCCATGAGCCGCTGGAACACGTCCGGCCCGGCCAGCGGCAGGTCCACCGCACGCACCAGCACGGGGAGGGAGGCCGCCCACTGCATCCCCGCCTCCACACCGGCCAGTGGTCCGGCTTCGGGCCGCGCATCGTCCAGGCAGATCACGTTCGGCCAGGATTCGGCAATCCATGACCGGACATCCGGGTGGCGCGGATCCCCGACCGATACGGCAAGACGGGGCGTCAGTGCGGCCAGGGTGTCCATGGCCCCTTCCAACAGCGTACTCCCGCGGAAGACGGCCCGGGCCTTCGCACTGCCGAAGCGGCGACTCTGTCCTCCGGCCAAGACCAATCCGGCGTATATTGGCGAACCGGGCCATCGTTCGTTTGCTGCAACCATGTTCTATTTCTACGTCGACAAAATCAGGAAAGCAGAAAAAGGAGTCCCCCAGGACCGGTTCACGCGGAAACGCCTGTACCGGACGCACGCCAAGGCCCAGGATGATGGACGGGGCGCCGTGATCGTGGTGGATACCCGCAAGATGGATGCACTCCCGACCGAGGCCGATGCCCTCCCCAAGAAGGCCCTGGTGAATGTCCGACCCTACCTTCCCACGAAGGAAATCGTGGCCGGGGGCGGGGTCCTCACCAAGATGGGAAAAACCAAGCTGAAAGTCCTGCTCATCTTCCGAAAGGGCCGGTGGGATCTGCCAAAGGGCAAGCTGGACCCCGGAGAAACAGTGAAGCAGTGCGCAAAGCGGGAGGTATGCGAGGAGTTGGGTATCGATGCCGTGAAGGTCGTCCAGTTCCTGGATACCACCGTCCACGGATACGCCGAGGACGACCACTTCATGGTCAAGACCACCTATTGGTACCACATGACGACCAAGGCCACCTCGTTCGTACCGCAGCTGGAGGAGAAAATCACGGCCGTCAAATGGATGTCCATTGACAAGGCCCGCCGCAAGCTGGGCCACGCCACCCTCATCCACTTGCTGGACCGCGTCGAAGCCAAGCTCATGCAAAACCCGTAGCACTCCCTATATTGCATGTGCGGCATGGCCCTTGGGCCGGCTGTCGTGCCCACAAACCTTTCTGCATTCCCCATGTCCGAAACCACGCTGGACGCCAAGATTGAACGGCGCACCGCCAAGAAGAACAAGGACCGCCGTACGCGTCGGGACAAGAAGGTCGGCATGCCGGCACCCTGGGTCTTCTGGCTCGTCGCTCCCTTCGGCGCCGCCGGTGTGGCCACGCCCGTGGTCTGGGACTACGGCTGGGTCTGGATGACGCTCTCCATGATCCTGGTCCAGATCGGTGTGCTGCTCATCAATGATCGCCGCGGTTTTGTCCGTTCGCGCGAAATGCGACGCGCCTACGAAACCCGTCGCCACTTCTCGATCATGGAAACGATCGTGCTGTTCGTCCTGGTCATGGCCAACATGCTCGCCGCCGCCTACGCCATCCTCATGGCTAACGCACCGTGAAGAACACGGCGTTTGCCAGCAGGTGACGCCCGGAATACCAGAACCCCCGGAATACCGGGTTGTCCACGATATACACCACCGTTCCCCGGCCCATCTGCTCGGCACCGAACGCCAGTGAGCCCTCAATGCGCGGCTCGGCCCGGTAGCCCACCTGTCCCGATACGCGTTCGCCCACCAGGCCCGTGTTCCACGCACTGTCCCCGGTCATCACCACCGGCCCGTCGGCCCGACGACGCAGGATCCACGTGGTGGCGGACATGCCGTACCCCAGCGGATGCGTGACATCGACCTTGGCCGTGAAAATGGCCCCGGGGTTGTCCGTCGCCAGGCGGTCGCGCCCCCGTTCGGCATAGACCTTGGTGCGGGCGACTTCCTTGCGCACGCTGTCGGCCGGCTCGTCGCGGGGCGCGGCCTTGAGTGCGAATCCGTCTTTTCCGGTCAGCCACGAGGCCGCGCCCTCGATGGCGACGAGCCGGCCGCCTGAACGGATCCAGGACCGCAGCCCGTCGAGTTGGTCATCCGGCCAGATCCGGCTGTAGCTGCCCGAGGGCAGCAGCAGTACGTCGTAGTCATCCAGGTCCACGCTGCGGATGTCCTCCGCCTGGATCCGGGTCACGGGGTATTCCCAGATCTCGTCGAACAGGTGCCACAGTTCGCCCACGCTGGACGACGAGGCCGGACTGCCCGTCAGCATGGCCACGCGCGGGGCCTCCAGGTACCGGACGTCGGAGGAGCCCAGATCGGGACCGCCGTCCACCATGCCGGTCTGCATGGGCTGCAGGTGCTGTTTGTGCCCGGCAGCCAGGTCCGCCAGCAGGGTCGGAAGGGCGTCGCCGAAACGCTCGTTCCCCCTCCGGGTCACGATCAATGCACCCGGGTCGTACGTTTGGCCGTCCACGGTCATGGGCCGCTCCGTGAACCGGACCCGCACGCCGGCCTTCAGCAGCGCCGACAGGAAGGGGGCGTCGCCAGCGTCCTGCCACGCGGAAATCCAGGCGTAGGGGAGGGAGGCGGGGGTGGCGTTCGGCGCCGGGGCCCAGGTGTCCAGCGGGATCTCCGCATCCACCGTCCAGGCATCCAGGTCATACGCATACGGCAGCGCCCACGCGGTGATGTCGTAGGTCATGGAGTCCGGAATGGCCGATTCCGGCTCGAACAGGACGTGCGCCATGGTGCCCCGCGGCTGGGCAGCCGGCACCACCAGGTCGCCGGGCTTCAGCGCCACCGATTCGGCCGCGCGTGACCGGTACGACCAGCCCCGTCGGCTGGCCGCGGCGGCAGGTGTGCCGTACGCAATGCCCAGCCCATCCAGATGCGCGGCGAGCGCAGCGAGCCGCTCCGGGCCGGCCGGAGAGCGGAGGACCCAGGCGCGGACGTCGTCCGGCCCGGATCGCGCGGCCCGGTCGAAGAACGCCTCGAACTCGGCCGCCAGCTCGGCAGCATGGGCCGCAGACACCTCGACGGTCGACATGCCGGTCGTGTAGTGGCCGGCAATGCGCATGGCCAGCGTCAGCGTGTCCCCCTCGGCCGTTTCCACGCCGAGCCCCGCGCGGCCGGAGCCGCCCTGTTCATAGGTCATGCCGATGGCGCCGTTGTAGGTGGGGTAGGTGTCGCCGTATCCCGGATAGAACAGGTCGAACACCTGCCCGGTGAAGTACAACCAGCCGTTCGCATCGAAATAGCGGGCATGATTGCGGCCAATCGTCTCCTGGAAGCTCCGCTGCCAGTCGGTGATGACCGGGTGATAGGGCTCGGCGGCGGGCGCGAAGTAGTACGGGGAGTCAATGCCCTGCTCGTGGAAATCCACGTGGACCTGGGGCATCCAGGTGTTGTAGAGCGCCAACCGGGCACGGGTCTCCTGCTGGGTCAGCCAGGCCCAGTCCCGGTTCAGGTCGAAGTAATAATGGTTCGTGCGTCCACCCGGCCACGGTTCGTTGTGTTCGACCGCATCCGGATTGACGTCCTGCCACTGACCCAGCTGCTGCCGGTACCAGTTCACGTACCGATCCCGGCCATCCGGGTTGATCATCGGATCGATGACCACGACCGTGTTCTCGAGCCATGCGCCCGTGCGGGCGTTGCGCTCGTCGGCCAGTTCGTAGAGCGTCTGCAGGGCGGCCTCACTGCTCACGCTTTCGTTGCCGTGTACGTTGTAGCTGAGCCAGACCACGATCGGGGATGCAGCCGGCGCATCGGCCGCGGCGGCGGAGGCCGTCAGGAAGGTGGCACCGTCCGGTCCCAGGTTCGCTCGCTGCAGGTTGGCGCGGCGCACCGCATCGAGGGACGCGATGTGCGCAGGGGCGGATACGTAGGCCACCAGCAATTCCCGGCCCTCATAGGTCACCCCGTACGACTCGATGGCAACCCGGTCACTGTGTTCAGCCACGTGGCGGACATAGTCCATGACCCGGTGGTGCGGGGTGAATTGCTCGCCCAGCTCGTATCCCAGGAATTCGGCCGGGGATTCCTGGGCACTCGCGGGCGTTGCGAGGAGGAACAGGGTGAGAATCGACGGTGCGACCATCAAAAGGCGGACCGGCAAGAACGAAACGCGCATGGAAGTATATACTGGTGAATGGCGTCAAAGTAGGGCGGGCGTACCGGCTTCGGCAAACCGGACCCCCCATCCCTGACCCATCGACCCCGCCCGAACGCCAGGCTCCCGATCCATCGACCCTGATTCCATGACCGATACATCGAACCGGAAACGATCCGGCCCGCTGCTTCTTTTTTTCGCCCTGTTCACCGTCATCGTGATCGTGCTGTTGGGTTGGTTGGCCATGAACGCCACCCGTCCGGACGAGTACGTCGAGCCGGCCAAGAGCGATGCCATCCGGTTCATGGAGATGCAGGCCCTCATCCGCTCGGTCGAAGGCGAACCCACGGACGCCTATCCGCAGACCTACAAATTCGATGCGCTGGACGCCTCCCGGGCGGTCGCCAAACAGGGGGCTACGATCCTGCCCTGGTCTGAACGGGGACCGTCCAACGTGGGCGGCCGCACGCGCGCCATCGTGGTGGATGCCAACGACCCCACGAACCGGACCTGGTTCGCCGGCGCGGTGAGTGGCGGAATCTGGCGCACCACGGACCAGGGCCAGTCCTGGACACCGCTCACGGAGGATTGGCCCACGTTGTCGGTGACGGCCATCGTGCAGGCCCCGTCCCGACCGGACGTGCTGTACGCGGGCACCGGAGAGGGTTTCTTCAATGTCGGGGCCGTCGTCGGGGATGGCTTGTTCCAATCCACGGACGGTGGGGACACGTGGAGCCCCATGTGGTCCACGCGGGGCAATCCGTTGTTCAAATACGTGAACCGGATGATCGTGCATCCTGAATTCCACTCGGTGCTGGTGGTCGCCACGAACACGGGCGTCTACCGGACCGAGGATGGAGGCGCCACGTGGAAGGCCGTTCTCGAACCGGGTGGGAGGATGGCCCAGATCGGCCATGAACCGGGAAATTTTTACACCCAGTACGCCTCCGAGACGGGGCGGGGCATCTGGAAATCCACCGACGGCGGCTCGACATGGGCCTTTTCGGGTGCCGGAATGACGGTACCGAACGGAAGCCGTGTGGAGTTCGGGATCTCACCCGTCTTGCCCGGCCGCATCATCGCCATGGTGGATGTACGCAGCGGCCTGGAGGAGATCTACATTTCGGACAATCGGGCCAGCCACTGGGTCCTGGTTCCGTCGACCGCCGCCAATCCGCCGGACATCGGTGCCGACCAGGCCTGGTACGACATGGTGGTCACGCCTCATCCCTACGACGCCAACGTGGTTTTCGTAGGGGGCGTTCAGATGTACCGGCTGACGCTGAACGGTTCGCAATCCACGCTGGCCGCCTCGACCCGGGAAATCGGCACCGACTTCTTCCTGGACTTCATTGACTTCGGCGCGGAATACTTGCGGGGCGGCCTGCGACTGGGGATTGACGACGATGAGGCCAACATTACGCCGGAACAGATGACCTCCGTGGAAATCCGGTTCGGGCCGGGCATTTCCCAGCGGGCCCACCGGTTCACACCACCCGACGGCCCGGGAATTGCGTTCGTCGACTACCCCTATGCCGATTTTGTGGACGTACCGTTCCAGGTCTGGGACACGCAGAACAACCGGCAACTCCACGTCTCCTTCCGGGACCGGCTCGGCGACGGCGTATTCGATCTGACGCCGGACGACGCGAGCAACCTGGGAAGGGAATACATCCTCATTCACGCGTTCCCCTACGGCGCCGGAACGGCGCACTCCAGCATCGCCCAGAACGGTGGCGTCCGGAATGGCCTCATGTATTTCCTGTGGCCCATCCTGGCCCCCGAGGCGCTGTGGCAACCCGACAACCTGCCCTCATCCACCCTCCACATTGATCTCGTCCAAGCCACGGCCCCGGCCACCTGGACGTCCACCATCATCGGAACGGGCGTCCACGTGGACCACCACGCTCTTGTGCCCGTGCCCTTCGACCCACAGGCCGGTACCTTCGGGCTCATTTCGGGCAACGACGGTGGCGTGTTCTGGTCGGGCAGCGGGGGACAATCCTGGGTGGACCGCAGCCGGGGATACAACACCACCCAGTTCTACGGCGTGGATCGCCGTCCGGGCGCGAACATCTACATCGGCGGCATGCAGGACAACGGTACCTACCGCTCTTTCCAGCCGTTCGGGACCGATATTCCCGGTTGGACGCCGGCGGCCATCGGGGGAGACGGGTTCGATGCCGTCTGGCATCAGTCCGACCCCAACCGCCTGCTTGGCGGCTCCCAGTTCAACGGCCTGCGCCGGTCCGTGGACGGCGGGTTGACGTGGTCCAACGCCACGACGGGCCTGCTGGACACCGGCGGATCCAATGCCAATGCGCCCTTCCTGAACTCCATTGAGCGCAGCCCCTTCAACTCGGACACCTTGTTTGCCATAGGCGGCTCGGGCGTGTGGTTGAGCCCCAATTTCGGTCAATCCTGGCAACTCCGTCCCGCCCTGGCCGATCGTTGGGCCTTCCAGAGCAACGCCCGGGGCACCGTCCGGCCGTCCCTGGCCTCGCCGCGCGTAATCTGGGCCGGCTACGAGATGGACCCCTTCGACAACGGTGGCGATGACATCGTGGGACAACTCCACGTATCGACCAATGCCGGTGCGACGTTCCGGCCCGTCCCGACGCCCTCCATTTCCCCGGGATACCTGTCCGGCCTGGCGACGCATCCCACCCAGGACAGCACGGCGTTCGCCCTGTTTTCGTCCTCGGGCCGCGCCAAGATCCTGCGGACCACAGACCTCGGAGAGACCTGGACCGACCTCTCCGGCTTCTCGGACGGCCCCTCGGGCACCTTGTCCGTGCGCGGCTTCCCGGATGTGGCCGTGCATGACCTCGTGGTCCTTCCGGGTGCCACCGAAGTGCTCTGGGTGGGCACGGAAATCGGACTGTTTGTTTCGGAAGACGACGGCGAGAGCTGGTCGTTCGCCAACAACGGGCTGCCGGCCGTCTCCATCTGGAGGATGCGCGTCGTCGGCGACGAAGTCGTCCTCGCGACGCATGGCCGGGGGGTCTGGACGGTTCCCCTGAACGCGGCAATCGCCACCGCCGCCGAGCCGACCGATGCGCTCCCCACGACCACGACGCTCGGAAGCGCGTATCCCAACCCGTTCCGGGCGCAGTTGGCCATCCCGTATGAACTGGACGGAGCCGGCCGCGTGCGCATGGACATCTACGACCTGCAGGGCCGGCGCGTGGCTACGCTGGTGGACGGGGAGCAACCGGTCGGCCGCCATGTGGCCCTGTGGCAAGCCGACGCGGCCGCAGCCGGGACGTACGTCATCCGGCTCAGCGCAGACGGCCACACCTCCACGCGGACCGTCGTCCGCCTGAACTGACCTGACACCCGGACGAAGTGGCGCAATCGACAGCGCGAAAACCGGGATTTCCAACGTACTTGATAGCAGACGAACCGCCGCCTTTCATTCGTCTCACTTTCAGGAGTCCGCTCCTGTGTCCATGCTTCGTCATTTTACCCTTCTCCTGCTGCTGGTGCTGGCGCTCGTTCCCGACGCGTCCGCCCGGCAAGCCGAGGTCCGTGTGGTCTATTCCGTCCAGGAAGTCCGCAGCGGCCGGTTCATATCGCATGTGAGCCTGACGAACATGACCGCGTCGCCCATCCGCGCGTGGACCCTTTCGTTCCGTTTGGCCGATCCCGTCGACCAGATGGACAACGTGGTCTGGAACCGGTTCGGCGACATCTACGACGTCCAGGGCGCCGGATGGACCCATGAAATCCAACCCGGCGGGGTAGCCTTCTTCACCATCCACGGGGTCACGAGCGGACCCACGGCCCCGACCCCCACGGCCTGCACGTTCAACGGCGTGACCTGCACGGTGGAAGGCGCTACGGTTCCCCAGGAGCCGACGGTGAACCTGCGCGACCTCATTGTGGCCTCCTGGATAGGCGAACAGGACCAGACCACCTACACCGGATATATCATCATCCGGAATCCCACCGCGGTCGACCTGGACCGGTGGAAACTGACGTTCACCACCTCCTCGCTCATTACCCGGATGGAGCATGTGGACTGGACCCGCTCGGGCTCCACCTACAGCGTGAACGGGGTGGCCGAAACCTCCCGGATCCGCGCCGGAGAGTTCATTTTCTTCGCCTTCTCCGGCGTCCACAACGGCACGCCGGCGCTTCCGCAGGGATGCTCCATCAATGGCACCGGATGTGAATTCACGACGCCGGACCGGGTCATCGAGACCCCGCGCATCAACCTGTTCATGAAGGTCGAGAAAATCACGGCGACCGTGTTCGAGGGCTATATCGAACTCCAGAATCCGTCGGATATGGACCTGTCGTCCTGGACCCTCCGCTTCACGTTCGACGACCGGATCACGACGGTCGGCGGCGAAGTGAAATGGTCCCGGTCCGACAAATTGTACACGCTGCAGGGCATGAACGGCCGGCAGCGCATCCTCCGGGGGACCAGTATCGTGTTTCCCATTGCGGGTACGTACGAGGATGAAATCGAACCCCCGCTGAATTGCACCGTGAACGGCGTGCTCTGCCTGGTCGATGCCGAAGGCACGACCGTGCAGCCCGACGAAACGAGCGATGGCGGCACGGGCGGCGGGGGTGACGACGGGGGTGGAGATGACGGCGGCGGCGACGACGGTGGCGGCGATGACGGCGGTGGTGGCGGCACGGCCACGTGCGCAGGCACGGGCGGCACCACAACGGCCGTGCCGGAAATCGACTTCCGCTTCCTCTGGACCACGGCCTCGCAATACGTGGCGCTCATCAGACTCACCAATACGTCCGGCGGTGTCATCCGGGGCTGGAGCCTGTCCTTTCGGCTCGTGGACGGAATGGAAATCACGCGACACGACTCATCCGTGATCAACCAGAACGCGGATGGCTCCTATGTGGTCACGAACGATACCACCAACGACTGTATTGAGTCTGGAGGATCCATCGAGTTCGGGTTCAACGGAACGCACAACGGAAATTTCGACGAGCCCATCGGGTGTCAGTTCGGAACGGCCTCGTGTGTCTTCCTGCGGGCCCAGTCCGTGGCCACGGAGCAGACGCCGTCCACGGCGCTGCAGCCGGGCGGCGTGGCCCTGCTGGGTGTATGGCCCAACCCGTTCAACCCCATGGCGCGCCTGGAATTCGAATCGGAATCCACGCAGCATGTGGTGGCCGCCATGTGGGACATGCTGGGCCGCCGCGTCGCGGTGCTCCACGATGGCATGGTTGCCGCCGGTGAGCGCACGTCCGTGCGGATTGACGGATCGGGACTTCCATCCGGGTCGTATCTTGTGCGTATTGCCGGGCAGAACGGGCAGACCGTGAGCCGAACCATTTCCCTGCTCAAATGAACGCGCGGCTGAACCCGTGAACCCACGCATCTCCCCATCCTGCCTGGCGCTCCTCCTGGCGCTCCTCTGTGCGGCTTCCGCGCCGACCGGCGTCCGGGCCCAGAACGGCCAGGCCGTCAGCGTGGGTGTCTCGCCCATCCTCGTCATGAGTGTATCGGGCAACCCCATGCTCCAGATCGTGGACCGGACCCAGCGGAAGGGACGGGTCACCCTCGTGGATCCGACCACCTTCTACAACCTCACGTCCAACGTGGACAATGTCCGCCTGGAAGCCGCCATCGATATGCCCCTGCCCCCCGGCGTCCAACTGGAAGTCCGGCTGCAGTCGTCCCTGGGCCAGAGCCTCGGCTGGGTGCCGCTGACCTCCGCTTCGACGGTCCTGTCCGGCATGCAGCGCGGCCTGGAAAACGGGCAGGCCATCACTTACCGCCTGGTCATCGACCCCCATGTGGACGAACTCCCGCTCCAGTTCCGGCGCGTAGCCTTCTCGCTGGTATCGGAGCGCTCGTCGCAGCCCTTCACCGTGGTGCAGGACTTCGGCTTCGGCGTCCTTCCGGACGCCCGTAAACCGGACTCCGGACGGTAGCGGTCAGGCCGCGTAGCGCAGGGTCGGTTCGAGTGCCTGCTCCAGCACATCCAATGAGCGGCGACGGATCTGTGACACGCGGGCCTCGGTAATGCCCAGCAGCGCTCCGATTTCCGTCTGCGTCAGCCCTTCGTTGAAGTACAACTCCAGGATGGTCCGCTCCCGCTCTGACAGCCGGGCCTGTGCCTGCTCCAGGTGCGCACGGACATCCGACCACTCGTACACGGCGTAGCCCTCCTGGCCCGACGGATCCGGAACCAATTCCAGCAAGCGGCACTCCTCGTCGTCCTGCGCATCCAGGGAAATCCCGTGACGACGCCAGGCGTCGTGTCGGATGCCATCCAACTGATCGATGGAAATGCCCATGGACGCGGCCACCGGTGCCATGCCGGGCTCATCGCCCAGACGCTGTGCAAGCAGGTCTTCCGCATGCCGTGCAGCGGCCACTTTCGCGCGCCGTCGGCGTGGCAGCGGGTCCAACCGCCGCAGATGGTCCACGATCTCGCCACGGATGCGTGCATAGGCATAGGTCACGAACCGCGTTCCCGTGGTCGGATCGAACTGATCGAGCGCCTGCAACGTGGCAATCACGCCCACCTGTACCAATTCGGAAGCTTGCGCCAGCACGTCGGACGGCAGGGGCAGTTTGGCGATGATGGATCGGATGACGGGCTCCATGGCCGCGACGACGCGGTCCCGGTGGGCCTGGACGGGCTCGGCCACGAAGGCGAGCGCGCATTCTTCAATGGAAAGGGGGGCGGTTTGCATGGCGGTACTGCGGTTTGCGTGATGCGTGCAGTCCATCCATTTCAAACACGGTGCCTGATCGGCCTGGAAGTGGCCAAATCGCCCTTATTCGCCTTTTCAGGGTCCTTTCTTCGGGATGATGCGTCCTGGGGGCACCCGAAGGTGTTTCGCTATCGAAACAATCCCGGTCCGCCAGCGGGTCGATCCACATCCGATGCGCCGCAAGCAGACCCGTGCGGGGTCAAACTTCGCCGGAGCTTACGGCAATTCGGGGATGCGCAGGACCTGGCCGACGCGCAGGAAGTCCGGGGCCGGCACGACCTGCCGGTTGGCCTCCCAGATCCGCTGCCACTGAAGCCGGTCGCCGTAATACCGCTCGGCGAGTGTCGACAGGCTCTCACCTGCCACGACCACATGGGTCCGCCCGACATCTGCTCCTGCATCCTCCTCAGCCTCTCCGTCCGCACCCGGCCGCACCAGGGAAATCGGCGTACCGGTCTCCACGAAGCGGATGGCTCGGCGGCGAGGCTGCAGCTGAAGCGCGGATTCCGACCGCCCACCCGGCTCCAGGGTGATGGCCAGGGTATCGGGGCGCGTCACGTACCCGTCCGGGAGTGTGGACGCCACGACGCGCACCGACCAGGGTCCGGGCACCAGTTCCGAAAACACCGCCACCCCGGTCCGGTCCGTGACGCGCCTCACGCGGCGCTCGGAGGACGCCGCCTCCACCACCATGCCCGACAGATCCTCCTGCGACAGGCGTCCGCCGAGCGCCGCATCCTGCCCGGCACGGGCATCGGCCGGCAACAGGACGGGGACGGTCAGCCGCGCGGATCGCACGACGGCCACGTCCAGCACACCGGTCTCGAACATGGCGGCGTCCACGCGGAGCGGAAACTCCATGACGGGGGTCCGCTCCAGTCCGATGGTCTGTCGGTCGAGCAGGATCCAACTGGCCTCGCCAGCGGGCAATGCCAGGACGGTCCGCCCGTCCGCATCGGTGCGCACGGTGGATTCCGCGACGGTCAGCGCCACGCCCTCCAGCGGTTCGCCCGACTCCGCATCGAACACATAGACATTCAACTCCCGACGGGACGCGGTATGGGACCATGGCGCCGGGACATTGAGCGGGACGCGGTAGGCCACCTGGACGACGCCGTTCTGCACGACTTGACCGAATTGCGTCCGCGTGTAGCGGCCTCGCACTTCCAGTTGGTGCCCTGCCCACAGATCCCGCTCCACCCACGCATCGGCCATCAGGAACTGCTGTTCAATACCCGATCGCTCCCGGCTCACGTGCAGGGACGTGGAAAACCGGGTCGCGGCGCCGCGATCGTAGGACAGGCTCGAGCCCAAGCTCGTACGGCTGCGGGTAATGGGGCTGTAGAAGGTGGGGCCGGACGAAACGGACGTCGTTACACTGAGCGTCCACGGCCCCCATCCGCGGAACGCCGACCCGTACGCGGTCCAGAAGGGATCCATTTCGAGGGCCAGGTCCTCGGCCCGTCCCGCCTGGATCGTGGCGGTGGCCCCCGCCCGACGCTGGTTGTAACCCAACTGGAGTTCGCCCCGCCGCTCCGTCCGGTCCAGACCCGACGCAGTGAATTGCCGGGCCTGCTGCTGGCCGTACACCATGGCCCGGAACTGACGGCCGTCGGTACTCCAGGTGCCGCCCACACCCCCGCGCACCGAAGACGTGGAGAGCACGGCCGGATCGGGCGAGCCCACATCAAAGAACCGGCGTTGCATCTGGCCCTGGAACTGCGCCCGGAACCATCCCGCCGACGTGAAGGAGAAGCCCCCTTGCACCCGCTCGGTGTTCTGGATGCCTCCCAGGAAATTGGCCCCGGCCTTCTCGGCCCGCAGGCTGAAGGTGGAACGCCCCACCGACCCCAGGGCCGACACCTGTGCCGCCTGGTCCCGACCGGCATCGTACGAACCGCTGGCGGCCTCCGCCCGGATGGTCGTCCCGTCGACGGGTCGCCAGTCCAGGGCCAGGGAGAGCGCATCGCCCTCCTCGAACTGCCGTCGGGACAACACATTGGCCTCCAGGGTCACGCGCGACATGGGCCGGAAATGAAGGAATCCCCCGGCGCGGTCGGCCACCGGAAATACATGGCGTCCGCGCGCCGCGAACACGCCCGTGTCCCACCGGAGGGTGGACCAGGTTACCTCGGCGCCCGTCCCGATGGACGAGTTGTCCAGCAGGTCGGTGGTGGTATACGCGGCATCGCCCAAGCGCACGCCCAGCCGGGGCCCTTGGATGGAGGCCGAAAAAACGTCCCGTTCGCCCACCGTGGACGAGGAACGCACGTCCGGGACCCGGACGAGGGCACTCACGACGGCGCGT
The DNA here is from genome assembly GCA_040221055.1 of Rhodothermales bacterium. Classification (NCBI taxonomy): domain Bacteria; kingdom Pseudomonadati; phylum Rhodothermota; class Rhodothermia; order Rhodothermales; species Rhodothermales bacterium. Next base: position 50,660 of record JAVJVN010000016.1, read on the forward strand.
CCTACCGGCGCTTCCGGCAACGCGAGCTCGATCTGACCGTGGGTCGACCCGCCGTCCCACGCCCCGCGCGTGGTCAGATAGAGGGGAAGCATGCCTTCCCGTTCCACGGGACGGCTCCGCCGCACGGGCACAATGGTGGTCGAGGCACTGGCGCGGGCCACCCGTTCCGTGCCGGCCACCTGCACCTGTACCGACGTGACATGGGTGACTTCGTTGACCAGGTCGTCCCGCGAGCGCACCTCGACGTCGAGCCGCTTGCGCTCACCCGGGGCCAGGGGAAAGGAGGGCGCGGAAACCGACACGCCGTAGGAGAGGGTACTGGTGGCCGAGGCCGACACGAGGATGGCCGTGTTTCCGGTATTCTCCACGGCAAATGTGCCCTCCCACACGCCACCGGCGCGGATCCGCTCGGGCGCATCGATGAACGCCACCGAGATCGCGGCTTCGGCGGCCACGCGCACGGTCAGGGAGTGGCTCGGCGCACCTGCCTGCGCATCGGCCGGATCTTCTGCCACAGGGGTGAACGCCACGGTCCAGTCCCCGCTCAGGGCGTTGCCCGGTATCTGTATGGACACGAGTTGGGTGGCTGCCCCCCCGGCTTCCACGCGGACGCTTGAGAGTGGGATGAGCAGGCTCCACCCGTCGGGCAGCTCCGGCGAAAGGCGGACGGTCCTGTCCCGGGGGCCCTCGTTCACCAAACGGAGCAGGACACTGGCGACGCGTCCGGCCGCGGTTTCGATCTCCAACCGGCTTTCCACGCGGAGGTCTCCTCCGGACGGGGGCACCTGACGGGCCAGCGACGACTGCGGACCGACCACGAGGCACGCGACGAGCACGACCCATGCAGCCAAGGCCGCACGGAACATCAGCGGGCGCCCGGGCAGGGTCACAACGTCAATTCAAATTGGCCGCCGAACACGGCATCGTCCCCGGCATCCACGATCAGAATGGCCTGGTAGGCACCGGCCGGCACGTCCACCAGCTCCAGGCGCTGCCGGACGGACGTGCCCGGATACATGCGGTAGAGCGTGCCGTTGAAGGGCCCGAATTCGGCGCCCTCGGCATTGAACAGTCGGAGATAGACTTCCGGGCGGATCATCCGCGAGCCGGTATTGACGATATCCGCCTGGAACACCGTACGGCCGTCTTCGCCGGCCACGAGCGTCACACCGCTGAATTCCACATTGGCCTCGGCCCGGGATTCATCCACATGCGTGGCAAGCTGCACTCCGTACCGGGTGACCTGGCGGAACCCCATTTCCCGCTCGGCCGGAGGATCGTCACCCAGGGTGGATTCGGCCGAGGAGGGATCGATGGATTCCACCATGAGCATGCTCCAGTAGGTCCCGGGCCCGGCCGATGCGGGGACCGCCACTTCGTAGGAGACGGTCACGTTGCCGTTCGGAGGGATGGTCATGGTTTCGGGGGAATACGTAATCCAGCGCGCATTGGAGCGCTCCAGGAGTCCCGGCTCGCCGTACTCGTTCGTGCCGTCCGAAAAGAAGCGGTAGTCAGTCTGGTAGATGCGTGCCTGTTGGACCTCGGAAGTCTCGTTGTCCACGATGATCTGGCCGGTCACCGGTTGGCCGGGCGTGGCCGGAATGTCATGCGCCAACCGCCCCCGGACCGTGATCTGGGCCCCGGCATCCACCGGCCACACGAGCAGGACGACGAGCAGGACCATCAGGAGAACGGCCTGCAGGATGGTCGGAGACAGGGACCGCGGCAGGGAAATCTGTCGGGACATCGGAAAAGCCTACTGTTCGGTCAACGTGAACGTAACGGTGTGATAGTCGGAGCCGCCCATGGAGGTGGAGCCCTCGTCCAACCGGGCTTCCGCAATGTACCGGATATCGGCTTTTCCTGCGCCTTTTGACTTGATGTTTCTGATAAGATCGGTGTCCATCATTCCGTGGCGCAGTTCGACCCGGCCCGTGGCCTGGCCGCGCGTCACGTTGCGGGCCTCGATCGAGAGGGACACCTGCTGGCCGGGGGCGAAGGTGTTCACGGTAATCTTCGAGCGTTCACGGACCTGATTCCAGAACAGGCTGCTGGACTCATCCTGGGCCGATGCCGTGCCGTCGCCATACAGCGTGGGCTCAATGTGCAGCTGGACCGTGCCGGGTCCCAGCAGCGAGAGCCGCTGGGCCTGCACGTCCGGGGCGAAGGCCAGCAGAGCCGACAGCAGCAGCATCAGGGCGGATATGTGGATTCGGGTAGACATGATGTGCTTCACACTTCTGCAAGAAGCGTGCCATCGGATCAAAGCCACCATCGGGGGCGGATTCCATCGGTCGTCGACGGATCTTCGGCGTCCGGTCCGGCCATCAGGGTGATGGAGCAGGTGGGCCGGACTTGGGCCGGGACGATCGGGCCTGCAGGAACGCCGAAATCGGCCAACAGGCTCAACGAACGGTATTCCGGCCGACGCTCCGTGATGGCGTAAAGGCTGCGGTACGTGATTTGGGCAGTCATGATCGTGGGGTTTGTCGTTTGGTGTCCACGTCAAGCAAGGCAACCGCCGTGCCCAATGCTGTTCCGGCACCTTTCCGCAACGCCAGGGCATTCCGGCCGGCCAAAACTGTTTCGCCAGCGCTACAGCAGTGGTGTGCCTGGACTTCAGCCGACCGGTTCGCAAGGAGTACATATTCGCCGTATCATGAAACCGGAATCATCCCCGCTCCGACCGTGCCCGATCCCGACTCCCGGATCACCATCCTGGTGGCCGACGACAACTCCCTCAACCGGGAGCTCCTGAAAGAGTATCTCGATGCACTCGGCTACCAGCCCCGACTGGTCGGCGACGGGCGGGCCGCGCTCGACGCATTGGCGGGCGAATTGCCTGAAGCCATCCTGCTCGACATCGACATGCCCGAACTGGACGGGTTCGAAGTGCTGGCGGCCGTATCTGCGGATGAGCGCCTGCGTGACATCCCGGTCATCATGATCTCGGGCCGGGATGACATCCCCAGCATTGTGCGTTGCCTGGAAATGGGCGCGGCGGATTTCCTGCCCAAGCCGTTCAATCCCCGGATCCTGCAAGCCCGGCTTTCGGCAAGTCTGGACAAGAAGCGTCTGCGGGACCGGGAGCGGGACCTCATCCGCATGCAGGAGGCCCTCACCCACATGATTGTGCACGATCTCGGGAATCCGCTGTCGGTCATCCAGATGAACGCCGAAATGATGGCCATGCTGGGAACGGGGGACAACGAACAGTTGACGCACATCACGCGGGCAGCGGCCTCCATGGGGACCATGATCGAGTCCATGCTGGACCTGACGAAGCTGGAATCGGGCACCATGCCCGTCCGGCCTGAGCGCGTTGATCTGGCCCGGCTTCTGTCCCGTTTCGACGCGGAATACCAGCCGTTCGCCGACGATCGCGGGCTGCGCCTGGAGTTCGATGGACAGGCTCCTCACGTGTATGCGGATCCCCTGCTCCTGCAGCGCATGCTCGCCAACCTGGTCGGCAACGCCTTGAAATACGCGCGCCCGGCGACCTTCATCCGCGTATCGACCGAACGGCATGACACCGTGACCCGCATTGCGGTGTCCGACGATGGACCCGGCATTCCAGAAGCCCACCGGGAGCGTGTGTTCGACCGGTTCTACCAGGTGGAAGCCAAGGAAGCCGGCGTCCGCGCCGGCATAGGCCTCGGGCTGTCCTTCTGCCGCTTGGCCGCCGAGGCCCAGAACGGCACCATCCACGTGGACACCACCGAAGGCGGCGGCACCACATTCATCCTGGAACTCCCGGCGGCGCAGGGAGATCGTTGATACCCTTCAGGCAAGCCCTGGGCCTGCAAACCCGCTCCCGGAACTCGCGAAAAGGGCCCCGTCCCTTCGGGTTGCGCCAGCAACAGCGGGTTCCGGGAGCGGTTTTGCAGGCCCTAATAAGGGATGTCGAATTTCTTCAGTTTGGCGTAGATGTTCGAGCGCTGCAGGTCGATTTCCTCGGACATGCGTGAGATGTTGCCCTCGAATTCCGCGAGCTTGCGCCGCAGGAACACCGCCTCGGCGGCATCCCGGAAGTCCGCGATCTTCGGATACTGCCCCACCAGGTACGCCACGGAATCCTGGGGCGCCGATCCCGGATTGGCGAACAGCTCCACATCGTCGGCCGTGATTTCGTCGGCATCGCTGAGCACGATCAGCCGCTCGACGGCGTTGTGCAGCTCCCGCACATTCCCCCGCCAGGGGTAGGTCCGCAACAGGCGGAGCGCACTGTCCGAGAACCGCTTCTCGGGACGACCATTCCGGCGGCCCAGTTTTTCGCAGAAGAACGCGGCGAGCGCATCGATATCCTCCGCGCGCTCCCTGAGGGGCGGCGACTCGATCCGGATGACCGCCAGCCGGTGGAAGAGGTCGTCCCGGAACGTGCCGTCCTGGATGGCCCGCTCCAGATCCTTGTTCGTGGCGGCCACCACACGGACGTTGATGGCAATGTCCTTGTCGCCTCCCACACGGCGGACGCGGCTCTCCTGGAGCACGCGCAGCACCTTGGCCTGCGCCGACGTCGCCATGTCACCGACCTCGTCCAGGAACAGCGTGCCCCCGTCGGCCTGCTCGAAACTTCCTATATGCTGCTTGTGCGCTCCGGTGAACGCGCCTTTTTCGTGCCCGAACAACTCGCTTTCAATGAGATCCGACGGAATGGCCGCGCAATTCACGGCCACGAACGGCCCGCCGCTCCGGTCTGAAAGGTGATGAACCCACTGCGCGATGAGCTCCTTGCCGCTCCCGGCCTCGCCGGTCACCAGCACCCTCGCCTCGGACGGCGCCGCCTTTTCCAGCAGCTTCTTGATGCGTTTCATGGGGGCACTCTCGCCGAGCAGCGGCGGAATGTCCGTATCGATCTTCTCCAGACGCGCCTTCATGCGTCCATGCTCGCGCTGGAGCTTCTCGGCGGCCAGCGCATTCCGGATGGTCACCAGGAAGCGCTGCAGGTTCGGGGGTTTCGGCACGAAGTCGTACGCCCCTTCCTTGATGGCTTCCACCGCCAGTTCGATGGTCGCGTTCGCGGTCAGCATGACGAACGGCAGCTCGGGCCACTTCGCCTTCGACGCCTTCAGCAGGTCCATGCCGTTCATGTTGGGCATCATCATGTCCGACAACACGAGGTCGAACGAACCGGCTTCAATGGCCGCGAGGGCTTCCTTCCCGTCGGCCGCCCCCTCGACATCGTAGTCCTGCTTCTCGAGCAGTGCCATGAGCGTGCGGCGGATTCCGGGTTCGTCGTCGACTATGAGGAGGCGCGGCATGGGCGGACGGTGCTTTTTTGGGCAATATACGTGTACCTTGTGGCGACTTTCTTCTTTCCCGGAATTCGTTGCATGCGGTGGGTCCTTCCCGTACTTGTCCTTCTCGTGACCGCGCCGCTGTCTGCAGTCGGCCAGGACGGCGGATTCCCCATGGTGCACCGGTTCACGGCGGCCGAGTACGGCTATCATCCGGCCAATCAGCAGGTGGTGGTAGCGCCCAACGGCCTGGTGTACGCCGCCAACGAGGAGGGCCTGCTGGAATATGACGGAACCACCTGGCGCCTGATTCCGCTGCCCGGTCGGCGGACCCCGCTCCAACTGGCGTTTTCGCGCACGGGCGACCTGCTCGTGGGCGCCACGGCCGATTTCGGGCATCTCGAGCCCGATTCCCTGTTCCGACCCACGTTCCGGTCCCTGCTCCCGGCCGACAGCGAGGAACGCGGCCGGTTCGACCGGACACTGGCCGTACTGCCCGGCCCGGAGGGCACCTGGTTCGTCACGGCGAACCGGATTTTCGACGTCCGCCCTGACACCCTGCTCCTGGTCACGTCCCCGTCGCCCATCCAGCATGCGTTCGTCCAGCGCGATACCCTGTTCGCGTCCATCTGGGGCCAGGGGATGAGCGTATTGGGCCGTACGGGGGGGCTGCGCCCGGTGGGCGGCAATCCGGGCACGGTGGGCGGCTCCGGCACTGCGGGCGAGAATGTCCTGGCCCAGGACGCGCTTCGCCTGGCGGTCGCCACCAGCGACTCGACGCATCTGCTGATCACCGCGGCAGGACGGTTCCTGCATTTCCAGAACCACCGATTGACGCCCTGGGACGAATTCCTGGCCGAGCGGCTGCGCCCCTACCGCTTGCTGGACGGACTCCGCCTGCAGGACGGCCGCCTGGCCTTCGCCACGGCCGCCCAGGGGCTCTTGATCGTGGACCTGCGCACGTCCGTCATCCGCCAGATCGACTACACGTCGGGCTTGCCGTTCGGGGAAATCCGCTCCCTCCACCAGGATCCGACCGGGCGCCTGTGGCTGGCCACCTCGGACGGACTGGCGTTTGTCGAGCTCACGAACGCCCTCACCAGCCTGCCCGAGAACGTGCGCCCGGCCGGTGCCGTGCGCGCGGTGACCCGGTACCGGGCCCAGTTGTTTGCCGGAACCGAGCGGGGGTTGTTCGTGGCCAATGAAGGTGCGGGCATGTCGGGATTCCGGTTCGACCCCGTGGCCACCATCAATGTCCCCGTCTTTGACCTGGAAGCCACCGAACGGGGACTCATCGTGGCGGCCGGTGACGCCGTGTATATCCACACCGGCCTGTTCACGGAACCCGAAACCATCCCGTTGCCGGGTACTCCCCAGACCATCCAGGCCGCCCCCGGGGACGACGTCTGGTATGTCGGCACGACGCAGGGCGTATCGGAACTCAGCTGGGTGGCCGATTCCCTGCTTTGGCGCGTGTCGGCCCACGCCGACGACGGGACGGGGCTGGTCACCTCCCTGGCGGTCGGACCGGACAGCGTGGTCTGGGCCGGGCGCACCCCGTCGGGCGTCGCCCGCATGGATTTCACCGGGGACGCGCCGACCGTCACGCTGTTCGATGAGCGCGCCGGGCTGGATGCCGGACTCACCCAGCCCGTCCGTATGGACGACCGCGTCGTGTTCGTATCCCGTGGCAGCATCCGGATGTTCCATGCGGCGATTTCCCGGTTCGACGTGGACGAAACCACCATCCGCCTGGGCAGTGGGCCGGTGCAGGGCATCCGCTTCGTGGGCACCGACGACACGGGAGCGCGCTGGGTGTTTTCCGATTCCTTCACCGGGCGGATCCGGATGGAGCCCGACGGCACGCCCCGCATGGAGCGATTCGACGATCTTGAGCGGCTTTCCGACGCACGCATAAAGAACCTCTTCTGCGACGTTCTGGACGGCTGCTGGATTGCCACCGACCGAGGCCTGTTCCACTTCAATCCGGCCGGGTCCCGGCCGACACCGGACACGAGGGCCCCGCTCATCCGGCAGGTCGCCACGGGACAACGCATCCTGTTCGGGGGCATGACGGCCGCTGCGGACTCGCTTCCCTCGTTCGTGCTCCCCATCGAGGAGAACGGGTTCCGCGTCTCGTTCGCTGCGCCCAACTTCGACCAGATTGCCGATGTCCGCTACCAGACCCGCCTGGTCGGAGCCGATGCCGACTGGTCCGAGTGGTCGTTGAACCCGGCCGTCTCCTATACGGGACTCCAGGAGGATGTCTACACCTTCCAGGTGCGGGCCAGCGGCGCCCGCGGCGGGACGAGCGGAATCACCTCCATCCAGGTGGAAATCCTGCCTCCGTGGTACCGGACCCTGTGGGCGTTCGCCCTCTACGGCCTCTTCCTGAGTACGACCATCATCCTGGCGGGTCGGGCCCTGGCCGGTATCCATGTACGCCGGCTGGAAGCCTCCAACCGGCGCCTGGAAGAGCGGTTGGGCGCCCAGGCTGGAGCCGTTGAGCAACAACGGCGCGAACTGGCCGGCCGCAATGAACTCCTCACGCAGTACAACGCGGAGGTCCAGCAGCATCAGCGCCAGCTCGAAATCCGGTTCGAGGAACTGCGCAAGTCCAAGTCCCGCATAGAGGAACAGGCATCCCAGCTGGCGGCCAAGAACCAGGAACTGGAAATCCAGCGGCGCGAGGTGGAGCGCCAGCGGAAACTGCTGACCCGCGCCAACGAGGCCCTGGAGCTCAGCTCCGAGCGGGCCGAGCGCTTTGCCATCGCCGCCGAGCAGGCCACCCAGTCGAAAAGCCGCTTCCTGGCCAACATGAGCCACGAAATCCGGACGCCCATGAACGCCATCCTGGGATTCACGGAATTGCTGTCCAACCGCGTTTCCGATCCCGAACAGAAACGCTACGTGGAGCACATCCTGACGTCGGGCCAATCCCTGTTGACCCTCATCAACGACATCCTGGACCTGTCCAAGGTGGAAGCCGGGAAGATCGACATCGATCCGGGCCCCACCGACATGGCGCGCCTGGTCGGTGACATGGACGTGATGTTCCGCCAGAAGGCCACGGACAAGGGCATCGGACTCGAGCTGGACATCGGCAGCACGGTCCCCGGGACGGTCCTCATGGACGAGCACCGGGTACGCCAGGTCCTCATCAACCTGGTCGGCAACGCCATCAAGTTCACTGCCAAGGGCCAGGTCACCCTCCGGTTGCACGCCAGGCGGGCCGGTCCGGAGCAGTGCGCGCTCCGGCTGGACGTGGAGGATACCGGAATCGGGATCCCGGACGACCAGATCGGTACCATCTTCGGTGCCTTCGACCAGGTGTCCGGACAGTCCTCGGCGGAATACGGCGGTACGGGCCTCGGGCTGGCCATTTCAAAGCGACTGGTCGAGTTGATGGGGGGTCAGATCGGCGTGAAGAGCCGTGTGGGCAAGGGATCCGTCTTCTCGGTGGTGTTTCCGGCGGTGCCGATCCTGGCCGATGGGCAGGCCCGCGGGGCCGCCTCCGACCCCACGTCCCGGTCCCGCTTCCTTCCGGCCACCCTGCTCGTGGCCGATGACCAGTCCGCCAATCGGGAGCTCATCCGGGGCATGCTCGAAGGGTTCGATCTGACCATCCTGGAGGCCGCCGACGGGAACGATGTGCTGGAACTGTTGGCGTCGAAACGACCCGATATCATCCTGTTGGATGCAAAGATGCCCGGCATGGACGGCATGGAGACCGCGCGGCGCATCCGAAGCGCCCCGGCGTGCGCCGACATCCCGATCGTGGCCATTTCGGCGGCGGTCATGAGCCAGGAGGTTGATGCCCTGCGCCAGATGGCCGATGCGTATCTCCCGAAACCCATTACCCGTGCCGATCTCATTGCGACCCTGGCCCGCTTCCTGGCACAGGAAATCGTGGAGCTGGCTGACAAGGCTCCTCCCGGGAAGGAGCACGTTGACGCGGCAGGAACGCCCGCGCTCGGCGCAGGCTCGGCGGCCGCGGGACCGGCGCCCCTGAAGGACCGTTTCCCGGAACTCCACCGCGCCCTTTCGGACCTCCAGCCGGAGTGGGCCGACGTCCACGACCGACTGACCATCAACGACGTGGAAGCCTTTGCCGCGAAGGTGGAGGAACTGGCCGCCACGCACGGTCACGACGGGCTGGGCGATTGGGCCCGCAGCCTGGGCGCTGCCGCCACGGACTTCGACCTGGATGCCATGGGCCGACGGCTCGCCGAGTTCCCGGATTTCATTGACGCGAAGACGACATGACCAAGCCGACAGCGAATCCGAATCCCGGCCACATCCTGATTGTGGACGATACGCAGAAGAACATCCAGGTGTTGGGCTCCATATTGCGCCAGGAGGGCTATGCCATCAACGTGGCCACGAACGGGCGTCAGGCCCTTGAGTCCCTGGCGCGCATCCATCCGGACCTGATCCTGTTGGACGTGATGATGCCGGAAATGGATGGATTCGAAACGTGCCGGCATCTGAAGGAAGATCCGTCCACGGCGGATATTCCGGTCATTTTCCTGACGGCCAAGGTGGAAACGGCCGACCTCGTGCGCGGGTTTGAACTGGGTGCCGTCGACTATGTGACGAAGCCCTTCAACGCCACCGAATTGCTGCGACGGGTGGAAACGCATTTGATGGTGGCCCGGCTCCGCCGCGAGCTCCAGGGGCGGGTGGACAGCCTGCAACAGGCACTCGAGGAAATCGAGCGCATGCAACGCGAGCAGGATGCGTTCCTGCGGCACGAAGTGAACAATGCCGTGGGGCCGATATCCGGATACGCCTACCTGCTGGAAGAGCAGGCCGGTGCCGCCCTGTCCGATCAGCAGAAGGACTGGCTCTCGAGGATCCGCACCGGAACGACCTCCATCCAGTCGCTGCTGGAAGACATGCGGCGCCTGCAGACGTTCGAGCGGCAGGACGTCGCGCTCGATCGACGCCCGGTGGACCTCGGGGAGGTGCTCGGTGATGTGGTCCGGGACCTGGTGTCGGCCCGGCGCCGGGAGCAGTCACGCCCCGTCGAGGTGCAGGTGGACATGCCCGATGACGCCGTGCGCGTGCAGGCCGATCCGTCGTTCCTGCCCGGCGTGTTCACCAATCTGGTGAAGAATGCCATGGAGCATGTGGACGGGGAGGGGACGGGCGACGGCGAAGGGTCGGCCCGGGTCCGCGTCCAACTCTCGGTGGAAGACGGCTATGCCGTCGTGCGCGTCCGGAACGGGGGAGCGCCCGTGTCGGCGGAGTGCCTGCCCACGTTTTTCGACAAATTCAACTCCACCAAGAGCGACCGCGGGGGCACGGGCCTCGGTACGTCCTATGCCGCCCTGGTGACGCGCGCACATGGGGGACGGATCGAGGTCGCTTCAAACGCGACAGACGGCACGACCGTCACGGTCCGGTTGCCGCTCTGAGATTCCTCCGGGGCCGACAAAAAAGGCCCGGAAGGCGCAACCTGACCTTCCGGACCCTGTTTCGGGTGCGCCCGGGAGTCTTTACAATTTGTAACCTGGCAGGTTACATTTAAGAACTCCTGATCACCCCGACCTGTGCCATCGCGCACGGCCTACTTGTAATTACAAGTGGGCGCGTTGGCGAACCATCGGGCCGGATCCTTGATCCAATGCCATGTAAGCCCCGCATGGTGTGTCGGGCGGGCCCTGACGCCGGATCCTTATGCCGGGTTGCTTGTACTGACAAGCAGAGCCAAACCCATTCCACTCATGAGCAGCGTCCACATGGCGGGCAAGCCCCGCCACGAAACCGTCAGTACCTGGATTCGATCGAAAATTGAAGCCGGAGAGTGGACGGAAGATCATCAACTGCCTTCGGAGAGTCAGCTCGGAAAGCAATTCGACGTGAGTCGAATTACCGTGCGACGGGCCCTGCAGACCCTGGAAGCGGACAATCTGATTTATCGCCGACAGGGACTCGGCTCTTTCGTCAAGGACAACCGGATCCATCAGGGGCTCGTTCGCCTGACGGACTTCGTTGAGGACATGGAAGCGGCGGGCCTGGTCCCTGCCAGCCGCATCCTGCACTACGAGCAGGAAACGGCATCGACCCGGATTTCCGAACAACTGGAAATCGAGAACGACAGTCCCGTCATGCGCATAGACCGGCTCCGGACCGGTGACGGCGAACCGATGGCTTTCGACCGTACCTGGCTGCCCATGTTCTACGCGCAGTTGCTGTCGGACTTCGACATGGAAAAGGAGACCATTTTCACGGTGCTGGAACGGGAATACGACATCTGTGTCTGTCGTGGCCGTTTCCGTATTGAAGCGGTCAACGCGCCCAATGATGTTGCCCAGTTCCTGGATGTCCCCTGGGGCCGGGCGCTGCTCGTGATCGAGCGGACCTCCTACACGGAACAGAATCGTCCCATCTACTACCAGCAGCGGTTCTACCGCAGCGACCGGGTTGCCTACGACATCGAGTTGAAGCGATCCCGGAACGGATCGGCCCTGTCACCGGGGTTGCCCCTCACGGAATTCGAGCCCGTATTCAAGAAGTAGGGCCTGTTCAGACGACCGGGATCGCCCACGGCAGCCACTGGATGGAAACCTTCCATCCGGCAGCGGGAGCGGCGACCCCCTCGGGAACGTGCACCACGCAGTTGGCCTGCAGTACGGATCCGTACAGGTTGGACCCCTGGGCTCCTGTGGTGCGCACACGCCATCCTTCGTCACCGGGCCGCGCCACACCGCGCACGAACGTGTGCAGTCCTTCCGGCTTCCGGATGTCCTCCTCCAGGATGGCCGTCACCAGACCCTCACCGGCGGACCAGTCCGCGGGCGTCCGGCCGGCCATCGTTTCCATGAGAGGGCGGACATACATCTCGAACCCCATGGCGGCGCTTACCGGATTGCCCGGCAGGCCGAAGACGTGGCAATGGCCCGCACGGCCATACAACAGGGGTTTTCCGGGTCGTTGGCGCACTTTCCAGAACAGGAGTTCGACGCCGGCCGCGCGCAGCGCGTCCTGCACGTGATCGTGGGCGCCCATGCTGACGCCGCCCGAAAGAACGACGACATCCGCCCGGCGCACGGCCTCTGCGACCTGTCCGGTGAGCGCCTCCAGGTCATCCGGCACGTGCGTCCACGCCCGCCCGTCGCCCGCGAGTCGTCCTCCCGCCAGCAGCGCCTGGGCCGCCAGGCCTGGCCCGTTCGTATTGCGCACCTGTCCGAACACCGGGTCCGACGCCGGATCCACGATTTCATCTCCCGTCGAGACGATCCTGACGCGGGGTTGGAACTGCACGGCCAACCGGTCTACGCCGAGTCCGGCCAGGACGCCCACCACCGGCGGTGTGATCACGGTCCCGGCGCGCAGCACCCGCTGCCCCGCGCGCACGTCCTCGGCCGCCGGGCGCACATGTTTGCCCGCCTCAATGCCGCGGTCCACGATGACGGACCCGTCGACGGAGGCCCAGCCCTCTTCATCGTTTCCTTCCACCTTGGTCCACTCGACCGGTACCACGGCATTGGCGCCCACCGGCACCGGCGCCCCGGTCATGATCCGCACGGCCTCGCCGGCCGTGAGTGGCCGGGCCGTCGGTCGTCCGGCCGCCGCATGCGACACCACCCGCAGCACGCCGCCATCCGGTCCCAGGTCCTCATGACGGACCGCGTATCCATCCATGGCCGAACTCGCGAAATCCGGGACATCGACCGTAGCTACCACATCCCGCGAAATCCGCCGCCCCAGAATGCCGTGCAGTTGGTCTGCATCGAGCCAGGCGCCCGGCTCCAGCCATTCATCATCTCGCTTGCGGACATCGTCCAGGACCAGGCGCAGGGCGGGCCCCACGGACAGGAACGTTCTCATTTCTGACGGTATTTCGTACTACTTTGGCATGCTCCGACTCCCGGGCATACGCACCAGTTTACAACCCTGCTCCGCACCATGCTTTCCTTCGATTTCACGGGCAGCAACGCCCACCTGCCGGAACCGGATCGCCAGCGCATGCTGCCCCGTGCCCGGGCCGCCCATCGCGCCCTGCTCCAGGGGACCGGCGCCGGTCCCGAGTGGCTGGGATGGCGACGCCTGCTGGCCGAGCCCGACGATGCCCTGCTGGACCAGGTCGAACAGGTGGCCCTCGAAATCCGTGAGCGGGCCGATGTGCTGGTCTGTATCGGAATCGGGGGATCCTACCTCGGCGCCGATGCCGTCATCCAGGCCCTGACGCCCGCCTTTCCGGACGCCGGACGGACACCCGTCGTTTTTGCAGGCCATCACCTGTCCACGGAATACCTGGCCGGCCTGCTGGAATGGCTGAAGGGCAAGTCGGTCTATGTGAACGTAATCTCGAAGAGCGGCACCACGCTCGAGCCCGCCCTGGCCTTCCGGTTCATCCGCGCGTTCATGGAGGAGACGTTCGAGGATGCCGATCGCCGCATTATTGCCACGACCGATGCCCACCACGGTGCCCTGCGCACGCTCGCATCGGAAAAAGGCTACCGCACATTCACCATTCCGGGCGACGTAGGGGGCCGGTTCTCGGCCCTGACGCCCGTCGGCCTGTTGCCGATGGCCGCGGCCGGCATCGATATCCGAACGCTGTTCTACGGATCGGTCACGATGATGCGCACGTTGGCATCGGAGGACGACAATCCCGCCCTGGAATATGCCATGCGCCGTTGGCTGCTGCATGAGGCGGGCTATACGACCGAGGTGCTTTCGGTGATGGATCCCCGAATGACGCGGATGGGGGCCTGGTGGCAACAACTCTTCGGGGAATCGGAGGGCAAGAACCATCAGGGACTGTTCCCCTCGGTCTGCACCTTCACGACCGACCTCCACTCCGTGGGTCAGTTCATCCAGGAGGGGCGGCGTACGCTCATCGAAACCTTCCTGACGGTGGAGTCGGGCTCGTCAACGCTCCGTGTGCCGGGTGATCCGGCCGATCTGGACGGGCTTTCGTACCTGGAGGGCCGCAGGATGCGGGACGTCAACCGCGCCGCATTCGAGGGTACGCTGAAGGCCCATATCGCCGGCGGCGTTCCCGTCACCCATATCGGGATGCCGGCCGTGAGTGCCGAGTCCATTGGCCAACTCATGTACTTCTTCGAACACGCCATTGCCGTCATGGGGTATTTGCTTGGCGTCAATCCGTTCGATCAACCGGGGGTCGAAGCCTACAAGAAAGAGATGTTCACCGCGTTGGGCAAACCGTGTTGAAACCGCGTTGGTAATTGGTGGGAGATGGGATTCCCGGCGTACGGTTGTTGGAAACCACCGACCTTCGCACAATCCATGAGACGGCTTTCCACGGACAACCCGGATGGAGTTTCCAACAAGCCCCCGGCAACGCCTGTTGAAAGATCCGGGACAACGGGAAGGAACCCGTTCCATCCATGCACAGCGGCATCCGTCAAGTCCGTTGACAACTTCCGTTGGCACCGGGTGAAGCTGTGGATGGAGGAAACGTTTCCACATATCCACAGGCCCTACTACAACTATCCTTTCCAATAAATTTCCAATCAATACTCGGAAAGCGTGTGGACAGTCTGTTTGGCAGGACCCTTCGGATTGTATACTTTCACCATCTGCAATCCCACATTCGTCCTGCCTGCCATGATCAAACGCATCCTGGTTGCCCTTGATGTCGATTCCGACACTCCTACCGCCACCAAATACGCCATTGACATCGCAAAACGCTCCGGTGCACGCCTGACCGGATTGGCCGTCGTGGACATGGGGGGCATTGAATCCACCAGCCGGGGCGGCGGCATCGGATCCATGTACTACATGGAAAAACTGCGGGAGAAGCTGACGGAAGAGACCCGTCAGAAGGCCCGTTCCCTCCTGGAGTCGTTCCGGAAGACCGTGGATGCCGCAGGATGTGAGCATGTGGAAACCGTCGCCGAAGGCGTCCCTTTC
Organism: Rhodothermales bacterium; assembly: GCA_040221055.1. NCBI lineage: Bacteria > Pseudomonadati > Rhodothermota > Rhodothermia > Rhodothermales > Rhodothermales bacterium. The sequence continues at coordinate 65,788 of JAVJVN010000016.1, forward strand.
CAGCGCATTGTGGAGGACATGAAGTACCACGACCTGTTGGTCATCGGGAAGGATCCCCACTTTTTCTATGCGCACCCGAAGCAGGATACGAACACCCTGGCTCACGTCATCGAGTCCACCATCGGCCCCACACTGGTGATTCCGAAGACGTACCGGCCCATCAAGAAGGTGCTTTTTGCGACGGACGGGTGCAATCCGTCCGCGCGGGCGCTTCGACGCTTCATCCATCTTGCGCCATTCGGACCCGACATCGAGTTGACCGTGCTGCACGTGGACGATGAGGATCCGACGGACAGCGACCTGTACCTGACGCTGGCCAAGGATTATCTGTCGGCCCACGGCTTTGCGGCCAACGTGCTGCGGATGCAGGAGCGGGATGTGGATACGTGCATCCTGACGCAGGCCAAGGCCATGGGTGCCGATTTGATTGTGGCGGGAGCCAAGACGAAGCGGTCGCTGCGAAGCCTGCACCTGGGCAAGTCCACGGAGCATTTGCTGAAGGGCGCGCCGGTTGCGGTATTCATTGATCACTGATCCGGTGGTGAAATCCACGCGCCGTCGCTGAACGTAACGTGGACCCGGGCTCCTGAGCGGGCCCATCGGTCAACGACGGACGGGTCGGGATGCGCGAACCGGTTGTTCCTGCCGGCGCTGATGAGGGTGGTGGCAGCCGATGCGTGCGCGATCAGTTCCGGCGTGCTGCTGGTGGCCGAACCGTGATGGCCCGCCTTGACGACATCCACGTCCAACATCGGGCCCATGTGACGGACCAGGCTCCGCTCGGCGGGTGCCTCGGTGTCTCCGAGGAAAAGCCATGAACGGCGTCCGACCTGGAGGCGCAGGACGACGGAGTCGTTGTTCGCGTCGCGTATCGGGTGCCGTGCCGGGCCGAGCACGTATAATCGTGCGCCAGGGCCCACGTCCACGGTATCGCCCCGCCGGAGGGTGTGTTGGGATGCGAACGTCTGAACGGGCAGGAGATGCGCCAGGCGCGGCGTGCCCCCGGTATGATCGGCGTGTTCGTGGGAATGGATGAGCCCGTCGATGCGTCGCCGCCCCCATCCCGTGATGTGTGCCGCCACGGTTTCCCCCGACCGGTTCGATGGGCCGGAATCGATGACGAGGGTACGTCCCGGGAGCATGATGATGGATGCATCGCCCTGCCCCACATGAAGTTGCTGCACGATGGGGGGATGCTGGCGGGGCGTCAGGACAAGCAGCAGGATGCTCACCCATATCCCGATCGTGGACCGGCGAGTCCGGGCACGCGGCGGTCCCGGACGCAGCGCCCACAACCCCATCCACGGGAGCAGCAAGAGCGGAGTGAAGACCCCGGGCGGGGCTGACCAGCGCGTCCAATCCGGCCACGAGGATCCGAACCGCGCCATGGCATGGAGTGTGGCCGCCAGGGCTTCCGTCAGCAACACGGACAGGGGTCCCGGATCCACGAGCGCGGAGAGGGAGGTCAGGAGCATGGGGGCCATGAGGGGTACGGCCAATGGGCTCAGGGCGGCGCCGGCAGCCGGGCTCTGGCCGAAGCTCAGTACGAGTACCGGCGCCGTCCCGAGCCACGCCGCTGCCGTGACGACGAGCGCCGAGGCCGCCGGCCGCCTGCGGAGCCGGGACAGCCACGGCAGAACCAGGAGGATGGCGCCGACCGCGCTGAAGGACAGCTGCCACCCGACCGAGCGCCACGCGGTCGGCGTCATGAACAGGGAGAGCAGTATGGCCCAGGCAAACGCAATCCGCGGTGAGGGCTTGCGGCGGAAGGCGCCCGATACCAGCAGCGCCGCTCCCATGATGGCTGCCCGTTCCACCGACGGAGCAGGCCCCATCCACCAACTGAGCCCGACCAGTCCGACGGCCGCCATGGTTCCCGTGACGGCGCGGCGGACGCCCTCGGCCACCTTGACGCGGCGCAGTACCATGCGGAGGGCCGCCACCAGTGCCAATGCCACAAAGCCGACATGCAGTCCCGATACGGCCAGTACATGGGCCAGGCCCGAATCCGCGAAGGTGGCCTGCACCTCCTCCGGAATGTGCGACCGGTCTCCCAGCCAGAGCGCGCGGGCCAGGGCGCGGCTGAGGGGTGTGGCCAGCGTGCGGTCGAAGGTATTGGCCGCCTGCCGGTGGAGGTGCATCCGGACCGTCTGAATCCTGCCGGCGCCATGGATGGAATACAGGCCGGTGACCTCGTCAATGACCCCCACGGCGCCCAGGCCCCGCAGCCAGGACGCCTCGTCGAAATCGAACGGGTTCAGGGGATGCGCGGCGGCCCGGAGACGGCCACGCACGACCACCCGGCTCCCGGCGGCAAAGATCGGGAGGGTATGGGAAGAGGAGGGAATGCTTCGGGCCGGGGCGGGGTAGGGCTGTGGCAGGCGGACCAGCACACAGGCCTTCCGGCGGCAGAGCAGGAATCCGCTCCCGCCGCCCGTCACCCGCTCCACGGATCCCTCGACCACCTGCAGGCGCGGCTCCTGCCGGAACGGGGCGGGAGTCGCCCCGGAATGGAAGCATCCCAGGACAAATCCGGTCAGGGCCATGACCGCCACGCCCAGCAACGGAAGGAGAGTGTGAGCGCCCGTTGCAGGACCTTGTGGATGGGTAGAGCCGGGGCGCTGGCGGCGAAGAGCCAGTACCAGCCCCAGCACCGCCCATCCGGTGCCCAGCGCGAGGACAGGGACGGCACCCGTACCCGTCCACACCAGCCTGCCGGATGAACCCCCCAGAACCAGACCCCCGCTGACGACGAGTGGAAGCCACGTGTGGGGCGCAATGCGGGGAACGAGTGGCATGACGGGTGGGCCTGCTCGGGTCGGTATACTGACGGTAGACCCGCGCCGCTGTCCGGCATAACGCATCCACCGGGCCAGGACGTGTCAGTCGTGTAAAGGAACCCTTCATGAATCCGGGAACGCCGATTGCATGGCAGCCGGAAACCGCCCTATCCTGTGATTCTGTTTTTTGACGAACACGGTGTCCACCCATGAGTACGCGACGCGAAGCGCGTGAGCGCGTCATGCAGGCGGTTTACGCATTCACGGTAGGCGTGGACAATGCGGATCACGTCATCAAGACCATCATCGATGGGCAGATGGATGACCGCGAGGGCATTGCATTCGCCACGAAACTCTTTCTCCGGACCCTCGACGCCACCGATGAGACCAACGCGCTGCTTGAGAAATACACGCAGAACTGGGACATTTCCCGGATTGCCCTGGTCGACCGCATCGTACTGCGGATAGCCATTGTCGAATTGAAGTACTTCCCGGACATCCCGCCCAAAGTGACCATCAACGAGGCCATTGAAGTCGCCAAGCGCTACTCCACGGAACGTTCCGGTCAGTTCGTCAACGGCATCCTGGACGCCATCCTGGCGGACCTGAAGGCCGAAGGGCAGCTCAAGAAATCCGGCCGCGGCCTTATCGGGCTGGAGGGCTGACCGGCATGGGATTGATAGCCATCGGTGACATCCACGGTTGCGCACGGTCCCTGAAGGCCCTCCTCACGCAGCTCGACGTCCAGCCTGACGACCACCTGGTATTCGTGGGCGACTACATCGACCGGGGGCCGGATTCGAAAGCGGTCATCGACCACTTGCTGGAGCTCCGGAAAACCATCACGTGCACGTTCCTCCGGGGCAATCACGAGGACCTGTTCCTGGGGTGGTTGGACCGCGACGAATATGAGTTGTTCGCCATCAACGGGGGAACGACCACGCTGGAAAGCTACCGGGACGACACCGGGACGATTGTCATCCCCGATGAACACATCGCGTTCATCCGGGAAACGGATTTGTGGTACGAGACCGACGAATTCGTGTTTGTCCATGCCGGACTCAATCCCACCATGTCGGTGGCCCAGAACCTGGAACTGGCCGATCCCCAGGTGTTCATGTGGGAACGGTCCCACATGAAAACGGACATGCTCCTGTGGGAAAAGACCGTTGTCTGCGGGCATACCCCGGTCAGTATGCCCATCAACCGGGAGCGGCTCATCAACATCGACACGGGGTGCGTCTTCCACGCGAATTCCGCGCTGGGTATGCTGACGGCGGTGCGTCTTCCGGAGCGCGACTTCGAACAGGTCCCGTTCTCGGGCTGAGGGCAGGCCGTAAGCACCCTACAACGGCAGCCAGAGTCCCATCCGGAACGAGGGCCCCACGGTCCCCAACTCCGCAAACCACACGCGGCCGGGCCGCGTGGCGCTCTTCCAGGGCCGGGCATGGGTAATCCGGACGGCCGGTTCCAGCAGCAGCGCGAAACGGTTGTTGCGGGCCACAAGGTCATCCCGGGTGGAAAACGAAACGGCGGGGCCGGCGCGCAGCGCCACGTCCACGTCGAAACCACGGTACGGCACGTTTCCGATGGTGCGTTCAATCCCGTAGACCCGCACGGCCACGCCCACCAGCAGGGCAACGCGTGATTGGTCCTCGCTCTTGCGGAACAGCGGCTCGATATCCCCGATGAAATGCACCTCCCGGGTGAACATGCGTCCGGCCATCACCCCGCCCACCGCGACGCCCTCTCCGCCCAGCACGGCGGGCCCCACCTGCACGAAGGTCCCCTCCGGAGCCCGGCTCAGTCCGAGGGACGTGGTCTGGGCGTGGACGCCCGGCGCCAGGGCAGACAAGAGGGCGAGCCACCCGAGCAGGGCCGCGCAGATATACGCGCAAAAGGCCAGGCAAAAGGCCGCGCACCGGGTCCTCACCGCCACGTGGTCCTGAACGCATTTTTTGTGCAGTTGAAACAAAGTTGACCTTTCATGCTTGATGCGGGCGGCCCGAAACACACAAGAATCCGCCCCGCTTTCCCCTACCAACGTTCATCATGGCACTCCGTTGCGGAATCGTCGGCCTACCCAATGTCGGCAAATCCACGCTCTTCAATGCGCTCAGCCAGGCCGGCGCTGAATCGGCAAACTATCCATTCTGCACGATAGAACCGAATGTCGGCATGGTCCCGGTGCGCGACGAGCGCCTGGAGCGGTTGGGAGAGATCAACAAGTCGGTGAAGATCGTCGCCACGACCATCGAGTTCGTGGACATTGCCGGTCTTGTGGCCGGAGCATCGAAGGGCGAGGGCCTGGGCAACCAGTTCCTGGGCCATATCCGCGAAGTGGATGCCATCGTGCACGTGGTCCGCTGCTTTGAGGACGACAACGTGGTCCACGTGTCCGGCCGGGTGGATCCGGCTTCCGATATCGAGGTCATCGAAACGGAACTCCTGCTGAAGGATATCGAGGCGGTCCAGAAGCGCATTGAGCGCACCATGAAAGTGGCCCGCAGCGGGGACAAGAAGGCCAAGGAAGAGCTGGCGTTCTACGAGCGGCTCCTGGACTTCCTGTCGGACGGAAAGGCCGTACGCACGTTGCAGACCACGGACGCCGAGGCCGAATGGCTGGCGTCGCTGTTCCTGCTCACCGCCAAGCCTGTGCTGTACGCGGCCAACGTGAGCGAGGACGACATCCACACCGGCAACGCCCATGTGGAGAAGGTCCGGGAGATTGCCGCCGCCGAGGGTGCGGGCGTGGTCATCGTATCGGCCGAACTGGAGTCCCAGATGGCCGAGCTCGACGATACCGAGCGGGCGGAATTCCTGGCGGACCTGGGCTTGGACAAGGGCGGCCTCGAGCGACTCGTCGTAGCGGCCTATGACCTGCTCGGGCTCATCACCTATTTCACCTCCGGTCCGAAAGAGACGCGTGCGTGGACGATTGCCCGGGGAACGAAGGCCCCGCAGGCCGCCGGTGCCATCCACAGCGACTTCGAGCGGGGCTTCATCCGCGCCGAAACCATTGCCTACGACGACTATGTGCGGCTCGGCGGTGAATCCAAGGCACGCGAAGCAGGCGTCCTCCGGTCCGAAGGCAAGGAATACACGGTGAAGGACGGCGACGTCATCCTGTTCCGCTTCAACGTATAAGGCGTCCGAAGTAGACCAGGATCATGGGCGTCATGAGGACCTGGTCGGGCGGCTTTATGCTGCGCTCCAGAAGCTCGACGGGTTCGTGGAACCGGGATATCCGGAATCCGATGCGAACCCCCTGCGAGGCGCCCTCGAGTTCGCCGAAATTGGCGCCGATGGATGCACTGGCGGACAATCCGGGTACAGCCCGCCCGCGGGTGACCCCGGACAAGGCGCCGTAGGTGCGCTCCCCGCTGTCGAAGGTGCCGTTGTTGTTGTCGTCCCCGAAATACGGGTAGACCCAGCCCAGTACCGGACCCGCCGAAACGTGGAAGAAGGGCCGGAAGTTGTCCTCGATGCGGGAACGGAACAGGCGCCGCTCCAGGCCCAGCTGCAGGGGAATTTCCAGGAGATAGTTCGCCTTGTTGGGGACGTCCTGGCGGCCGAACCGGTCGAAGAAGGCGACCTCCCGCTCGTCCTTCGTGTTCGATACGTTTACTTCGACGGTGAAGACCTGGTCGTCCCGGAGCAGTCGCCGCACGTATCCCCCGAGTCCGAAACCGGAATTGGTCAGCATGACCTGGGCACCGATTCCCCGGGGGGCTTCCTGGTGGCCCGGCTCACGCTCCTGAGCGTGTGCCAGGGGCGCGACGAAGGCAAGGGCAACACATGCCACCCCGAGTACTCGTCGATATGCCGCGCACGCATCCATTTCCGGCACAAACCCGGCAGGCACCGGTATTGTTCGGGTAACGCCGTACTTTCGCATCCTCCGAAGATTCCACCCGACCGGCTCATCCCATGCCATCCATTCCGCGCCTGCCCCAGATCTTGCCTCTGCTCCCCTTCCTGTTCCTGGCGGCTTGCACGTCCCCGTCCACCGAGACGCCACCTGCGGGCGTGACCATGGACCTGCCGCCGCTCGAGACGCAGGCCGACTCGCTGGCCATGGATGTTTTCCATGCGGTCGGCGGGCCCGATGCCTGGTCCCGCGTCCGGTACATCCGGTTCGACTTCGGCCGGGCGGCCGATTCCACGCGCACCGTGTTCCGCAGCCATCTCTGGGACCGGTTCACGGGCGACTACCGGGTGGAGCGCGATGTGGAAGGCGGCCGGGAGGTTGTTTTATTCAACGTGAATACACAGGAGGGATCGGCCTTTGTGGACGGCCAGGCGGTCGCCGCCGATACGCTGGCCGATTACGTGTCCCGGGCGTATGGCGCCTACATCAACGATACGTACTGGCTTTTGGCGCCCATCAAATTGCTGGATCCGGGTGTTTCACGGAGTTTTGTGCCCGACTCGTCGGACGCGGAATTTGCCGTCATCAAGACCACCTACGACAATGTGGGCCTGACGCCGGGCGACCAGTTCTGGTTCTGGATTGAACGGGAGTCGCGCATGCTGGATATGTGGGGATACATCCTCCAGGGCCGGACCGACCGGCCCATCACGAAATGGCGATGGGAGGACTACCAGGCCTTTGTCGTGGAGGGCGGCGATACGGTCCGTGTGGCCCCGCGCAAGACGAACATGCCGGGGACGTCGGCCATCGTGACCGATCACGTGGACCTTCCCCGCACGGTCGCTCCCGATGCCTTCACGCGCCCGACGTCCCTGCTGGACCAGGATGGGTGACTACCGCCTGTTCATAGCCCGCCGGTACCTGTCCGGAAAACGATCCATGCCCCTGATTTCCCGGATTACCGGGATATCGGTCATCGGTGTGGCACTGGGCGTGGCGGCGTTGATCGTGGTGCTGTCGGTCCTGAACGGTTTTTTCGATTTCGTTCGGGACATGCTGGTGTCCTACGACCCGCACGTGCGGATTGAGCACGTGGAGGCCAACGGTATTGCCCATGCCGACTCCCTGCTCGAACTGGCCGGGACCCACCCGGCGGTGGTCCAGGCGGTTCCCTACATCGAAGGCAAGGCCCTGCTCTTGCATGAGGGCGCGGGAGACGTGAACAAGGTGGTTGTCGTACGGGGGGTCGATCCGGCGCGGCTGCAGGCCGATGAAGGCGTGGTGGCCGGCACGACCTTTGGGTCGTTCAATCTGGCACGCGACGGCGGAAGTGGCGGCATCGTACTCGGCCGCCGGCTCGGCGAGCGGTTGCTCTTGTCGCCGGGGGGGCCGGGCCAGGAAGCTTCGCGCGTGGCGCTGGTGTCCGCCCCGGCCATTGAGCGCATGTTTACCCGCGTACTCTCCGGAACCCCGTTGCATCAGTTCGAGGTGCGCGGACTGTTCCAGCTCGAGTCGGTGTTCGACGAAAGCCACGCGTTCATCCACATCGATGAAGCCCGGCGACTGTTCCGCATTCCGGACGCCGTCTCGGGCATAGATGTCCGCCTGTCGGACCTGGACGACGCGGCCGCGGTCAAGACCTGGCTCGAGGCCCGGCTTCCGGCCGGCCAGTACCGGGTCCAGACCTGGTACGACCTGCAGCGATCGCTCTACGAAGTCATGCAACTCGAGAAATACGGGGCCACGCTGCTGCTCATGCTGATCGTGCTGGTGGCGGCCTTCAACATCGTGGGCGCGCTGACCATGATCGTGATCGAGAAACGGCGGGACGTGGGGGTCCTGCGGGCCATGGGCGTCACCCGGCGCAACATCCGCCGCATTTTCCTGGCCGAGGGGCTGTATATCGGTCTGTTGGGCAGCGGGGTGGGGGTGATGCTCGGTGTGGGTCTGGCCTGGGCGCAACAACGGTTCGAATGGGTTCCGTTGGCCGATGCGGGCTCGTTCCTGATCGATGCGTATCCGGTGGCCATCCGTCCCCTGGATGTCCTGCTCATAGGCTCCCTGGCCCTGGCATTGTGTATTCTGGCGGCTTGGTACCCGGCCGTCCGCGCATCCAAAATCAACCCCGCAGAAGCGGTCGCTGTGGACGGCTGAGCCGCATTCACACAAATCAGATGGAACCCCGGGTCACTTCTGCCGGTTTGGCGTTTGCTTCGGGCACGATCTGTGCGCTATATTTACCAGTCTGTGCTGTTTGACAGCTACCCCCCCGAACACAGTTACAACACCATGTCCAGAAAAGACCAGCTGACGGGAAAGGGCCCGGTTGCGGGGAACCACGTGTCCCACGCCAATAACAAGGCCAAACGTCGCTTTGAAGTGAACCTGCAGAAAAAGCGGTTCTACATTCCGGAAGAAGATCGCTGGATCACGTTGCGCGTCTCGGCAACAACCATCAAGACGATCAACAAGAACGGAATCACTGCCGTATTGAAAGACGCCCGTAAGAACGGCGTCAAGATCTGAGTAAACCACCATGGCAAAGGCAAAAGACGTTCGCCACAAAGTCATCCTGGACTGCACGGAAGCTCCCGGCTCCTCCAGGTACTCAAGCATGAAGAACCGGCGCAACACGCCCGGACGGCTTGAGCTCAAGAAGTACAACCCCGTTCTGCGCAAGCACACGCTGCACCGCGAAACGAAGTAACGCTGACGAACAATGGCAAAGAAACAGGCATTCGGTGACAAGGTCCTCCGCCAGAAAGCGGAAGCCAAAAAAATGGCCAAACTGGTCGTCTCCGAGAAAAAATCCAATGGTCAGTACGCGTTCCGTTACAAGATGGTACACGTGGATGACGTACAGAACGAACTCAAGGAAGCCAAGAACCGGCTCTAGTTCGACGACACTTCGGGGTGTAGCGCAGCCCGGTTAGCGCATCTGCTTTGGGAGCAGAGGGTCGCAGGTTCGAATCCTGCCACCCCGACCATTTTGAAACGGAAGGCTCCTGCGCCCGTAGCTCAACCGGATAGAGCAGCGGTCTTCTAAACCGCAGGTTGCAGGTTCGAGTCCTGCCGGGCGCGCCCAACACGGATCCTGGTGACGTGGCCGAGTGGCTAGGCAAGGGTCTGCAAAACCCTGTACGGCGGTTCGAATCCGCCCGTCACCTCCAAAGAAAAGGCCCCCTCGTGGGGCCTTTTTCTTTGGAGTGATGTGGCAGGGGTCGAACCGCCGAGGCGGTTCAAACGAGGGCCCCGTCAGGGGCCCGACTAACGAGCAAACCATGCTCGGCGGTAGTCGGATGGTTGGGGTGTTGATGTTTGCGAGTAAATCCGCCCGTCACCTCATGGATGAGCACCGCCGACACCGGACCGTATCAACTTTGCCCGGGATGGAATACTTTTCAGGCGGTCGTCGCTCATTCAACCCCGGAACCGTCATGCCCCGCTTTCTTCTCGTCCTGCTGCTATCCGCTTCAGTCGGTTGCAGCCCTTCTCCGTCCACCGAATCACCCACCTCGACGCCTGAACCGGCCTACACCATTACGGCTGAGAACGGTCACAACAAATGGAGCCGGACGTTTGAGCCGGTGTTGACCGTGGAGTCGGGTGCCGTTATTGAAGCGTTCCTTGTGGAAGCGTCGGGCGGGTACATGACGCCGCAAACGACGGCGAGCGAGCTTTCGTCCATCCTCGCAGCCGACCCGTTTCACGCGCTGACCGGCCCCGTGTACGTGCAGGGCGCCGAGCCCGGTGACTTGCTGGCTGTCACGCTTCATGAGATCGAGGTTCAGGACTGGGGTTGGTCAGCCGTTTTCCCCGGTTTCGGTTTTCTCGCAGATGAGTTCAATGAACCGTTCCTCAAGATCTATGAATTCGAGCCGGGCGATACGTCGGCCGACTTCGGTTACGGTATTGAAATTCCGTTCAGGCCGTTTCCGGGCGTGATGGGCGTCGCGCCGGCAACGGACTCCCTGCTCTCGACCGTTCCTCCACGGGCGAACGGAGGCAACATGGATGACAAGGACCTGGTCGCGGGCACGACGGCCTACTTCCCGGTGTTCGTCGAAGGGGGCCTGTTTTCCATCGGCGATCCACATGTAGCCCAGGGTGACGGTGAGGTGTCCGGAACCGCCATCGAGGGCCCGCTGCGTACGGTTTTTGAGATACGCATCATAAAGGGAGCGGGTGATATCCCGTCTCCCCAGTACGAAAACGACGAGTACTATGCGGTAACGGGATATGGCACGACGATAGACGATGCGGCGCGGATGGCCACGCGGGCGATGGTTGACCATATTGCCGGGAAGTCGGGCATGTCGCGGACGGAGGCGTATGTGCTCGCCTCGACGGTGGCCGACCTGAAGATCGCTGAGACCGTGGACGTGCCCCACATGCTCGTGACCATGCGGATTCCGAAGCACATTCTCGGAGAGTAACGGGTGTACACGTGAGAATCGCACGGGTACAATTCGTATGATCATCGGGGCCTTCCTGATGGTATGGGCAGGCCTGGTCGGACCCCGGCTCATCCTGGGCGTATCCGGCGTCCACACCGGTGTTCTGGCCGAAAATCAGGGCTTAGCGTCCCTCGGCGGGTGGGGCGGACGAACCGTGTCCAGGCGCTCGGTGACCCGCGCCATCAACTCGTCCAAGGACGTACAGGCGTTCATGTCCGACGCCGACAACAGGATTTCACAACGGTTATCCTTGTGGTTGTCCTTGTGGTTGTCCTTGTCCACAAGTACGCCCACCGGGAGCGCGGGCAGCGGCTGGCCGTCCGGGAGCGCGGGCATGCGGTCAGGATAGGTGAAGGCAACCTCGACCGGAAGCGATTCCACGAAGTCCGCCCACGCCCGCTTCATTCCGAGCGGTCCATACGTCAGTCCACACAGGGAGCACGCATACGTATCGGGCGAGACGATCTTGTGGACGAAGTCCAGCGCGCCGTTCAGGAGCCCGCTCTTGGCGTTGTAAATGAAGACGAGTCGCATCCAGCAGTATACCTGTGGAATTTTTGAAAAGGGAGAACCAAACGGGTCCATGCCCGGGTTGATATGGGCTTGGGTATTCCACTCGGCATATCCGTTTCAGCTGAACGCATCCCATGCCTGTTGATCCAATCCAGATAGTTGCCGCCTGGGAGGAAGGCCTCCGCGTACCGGATATCGCCGAGGCGTTTGGCGTATCGAACGAAACCGTGCACGGACACCTGACGCGGGCCGGTATCGCATCCCGCGAAGCAGAGCGGGAGTCCCGCGAGGAGGAGAAACGCCGCATGCGGCAACGCATCATGTCCATGGCGCGCAAAGGGTTTCGGACCATCACGATTGCCCGGATGACGGGCGTATCGCATGCCCAGGTCCGCAGCCTGATCACCTCCGCGTACATCATTACGCGCGATCATACGGGAAGCGAAGTCCTGTTGCCCAGGCACGAGAAGAACCGGATTGAGCGCCCGGGCCGGGACATCCGGTTCAGGCGATAGCCTCAGTAGGCCGGCTCGAACGTGTTCCAGACGGCGCGGGTGACATCCCGGATGAGGACATACCCGGCATTGTCGGCTTCCCAGCGGCGATCCTCCTGGTTCTTGGTCATGATGGTCAGCACGAAATCCCCGTGGGGCGCGTTCACCAGCAGCACCTCGGATTTGCTGGCGCTGACCGCGCCCTGTTTCGAGGCCACCTGGACTGTGGGCGGCAGGACGGACAGCGCCTCGTCGTTCCAGTAGGTGCGGGTCAGGACCCGGTACATTTCTTCGCTGGCGGACGGACTGACGGCCCGTCCTTCCCGGATGGACACCAGGATGTCGGACATTTCGCGGGGTGTGGTCTGTCCCCACCCATAGCGCTCCCAGTCGCCCCGGCGGCCTTCGGTGCGCGAGTTCACCCGCGTATGCGCGTAGCCGTTCTCGGCCAGCCACGCGTTGATGGCGGTCCCGGTGCCGGCCGTTTCCTGCAGCCACAACGAGGCCGTATTGTCGCTGAGCGAAATCATGAGCATGACCAGCTGGTCCAGCGTGGTCGTGGCACTGTCGCGCAATTCCCCGGTCAGGTCCTCGTCGGAATAGAACAGGGAATCCCGATAGACCATTTCCTGGGTGTAGTCCAGTTCGCCCTTCTCCATCCGGTCGAAAATGCCGAGCATGATGGGCACCTTGACTAGGCTGGCGGTCGGGAAGAGGGTGTCGGCCCTTATGCCCCACTCGTAGCCGGATTCCAGGTGACGCACGTGGATGCCGACGTCTCCGTTGAAAGCCTCCGCCAGGTCCTGGAGATCACGTTCCAGCCGGGCGGTGTCAGGAGCGGGCGTGCACGCGGACAGGCCGACCATCAGCAGGACGGGAATGCACAGGACGACCAGGAATGGGGTGGCGCGGGTGTGCGGGACCGGAGACGGCGTGGTTCTGTTCATGGCGACTATTGAACGTTTTGAAGTATCATGCCAGCGCATCCTGCCAAGATACCATGCCGACGATCGTAATCATTGACGACAACGAGGAACTCCGCGAACTCGCTGCTGAAGTGCTGCGGGAGGAGGGGCACATCGTGGAGGTCGCTGCCGATGGCCTGGCGGGCATGAGTGCCATTTCAAAGCTCGTTCCGGATCTCATCATCTCGGATATTTCCATGCCGGGCCTGGACGGGCTTGCGCTCCGGAGCCGACTGAATGACCTGCCGGGCCTGGCCGAGATCCCGTTCCTGTTCATTTCGGCCCACCGTGAGCCGGAGACCATCCGACGTGGCATGATGCTGGGCGCGGACGACTACCTGACGAAACCCTTCAAGATCAACGACCTCCTGACGGCCGTCGGGAGCCGACTGAAGCGTCGGGATCTGACACTGGAGACCGAGCGCCGACGGGTATCGCACCTGTCGGAAAGCCTGCAACTCATTTTCCCGCACGAAATCAGCACGCCGCTCAGCCAATTGATGGTGGCGGCGTTGTTGCTGAAAGAGGTGGAGCCCTCGGAGGCGGGGGAGTTCGTGGACATCATCCAGCAGGCGGCCGAACGCCTGAACCGGTTGACCCAGGCCTTCCGGGACGTGACCACGTTGTCCATGCGCGATGAACACGGAATGGCGGATTTGCCCATCCGTGTACCGGAGGCCGTGGACCAGGCCGCCTCGTTGGAGGCGTGGACGACCGAAACTGCCGCAGACCTCGAGGCGACGGACCGGGTCAGGATCCACCTGTCCGGGTTCCGTACCGATGTCAATCCGGCCTATCTGCAGCGTCTGTTGATAGAGCTCCTCCGGAATGCCATCCAGTATTCCGACGGGATCGTGGAGGTGGAGGCGGCCATCCAGAACGATCGGGCCGTCCTCTCCGTTCGTGACGAGGGGCCGGGGTTCGATCCCGCGGCGCTGGCCATACCCACGCCGTTTGTCCAGATTGACCGTCGGACGTCCGAGCGGCAGGGCCTCGGGCTGGGGCTGTTCCTGGTCCGTCGGATGGTCGCGCTCATGGACGGCACCCTCGGAATGAACCATCGGGACGGAGCCGGAATGGACATGCGGATCGAGATTCCCGCTACGGCATGATCAGGACGCGGGCGGTGATCGGAGGCGCTCCCGATTCCTGGCCGCTCGTCGACAGCAGATAAACGCCCGCAGGCCACGAACCCACGTCCAGGCTCGTCCGGGCCTGGTCCAGGGGCATGCGAACGCGCAATCGTCCCAGGCTGTCATGAATCCGGAGTACGCGGTCCCGGTCCGGAATACCGTTGCCCGTGGACCGCAGCGCGATGTCCAACCGCGACGAAGCCGGGTTGGGCCACACGTCGAGCAAGGGATGACCATCCACTCCTGGCTGCGCCCCATCCTCCACACCGGTATTGGTGGTTACGGTGACTGTGGCCGAAACGTAGGTGGTCGAAATACCATCCGAGGCACCCACACGGATGATGTGGGAGCCGACCTGGCTCGGTCCCGGAACCCAGCGGAGCACGCCATTGGTAGGGGCAATAACGGCTCCCGATGGTAATTGCGAAGCCGTGAACAGGACCGTCTGCCCGTCCGGGTCCGAGGCCTCGTACCGGAAATCCAGCAACGCACCCACCGGCAGCGTCGTATCGGGCAAGGCGCGGGAAAACGTGGGGATGTTGTTCAGGATGCCCGTCACCGTGAAGGGAGGCAGGGCCAGATTCAGATGATGGGCGTTCTGACATATCCAACCCGCGGGATTGGCAATCCAGATGAGCAGCTCGGCCTGCCGCCCGATGGCCACGCCCGTGTAAACGACGTTTCGGCACCAGGGCAGGGATACGGCCGTGAATCCATTGATGAGCTGGGTGGGAAGCGTCGTATCGTGATCCGTCACGGCATCTTCCTGCCACCCGTCCCCCGGGGTGTTGTTGATGCCGAAGATGAAGCGGGGGGAGCCGTCGGCCGCGACCTGATACGCAAAGAGCTGGTCGCCGGACGATGCGAGCCCGGGTACTTGCCCCACGGTGCCGTTGATGACCACGACCGTGCCGCGGTTCAGGTCCACGGGCGCAGTGTAGATCATGACATCCTCTTCTTCCCGGAACGTGCCACCGGATGTCCAGCCGTTGTCCGTGAACCTGATTTCGGTGCCGGCCGGTATGTCGACCAGCGCGACGAACGAGAATTCGTTCGGGTCGGTCATGTTCATGCCTACGATGGCCAGGTCGCCCGGTGACAGGAACTGGGCCCGTACTTCCACGGAACCGGCCCAGGCGAGCGCCAGCAGGACAGCGACCGTCCGGCAGGCTGCGGCGTATGTACGAAGAAGATTACGCATGGGACCGACGGGGCAATTCGACGGAGGCCCGGGTCTTGTCGCCCAACTGGGAGCGGATGAGCAGCGCACCACCATGGAGGGAGGCAATGCGGCGCACGATGGCCAAGCCCAGTCCCAGCCCCGGTTGCCCGGACTCCATCCGGTCGAACTGCATGAAGGCATTCAGGGCGCCCAGTTGGTCCGCGGACATGCCCCGTCCACGGTCCGTCACGGACAGACCGAACCGGTCCTTGCTGAACGCCGCCGTGATGGTTACGGGTGTCCCCGCCTCGGAAAACATGAATGCATTGCTCGTAAGTTCGTCAATCACACGTACCATATAAGTACGTCCAATTGCTGCGTTTCCGCTCGACACGGATACGGTCAGATCCGATTCGCGTCCGAAAGCCGCTGCCATGGCCCGGGTCCGGGCTTCCACGAGACGCCCCACGTTCGGTGTGGTCTGGGCCCGCAGATGGGTCAGTGCATGGGTGTCACCGTCCATGGCCATCAATTCCGCGTACAACAGCACGTTGTCTACGGATTTCCGGATGCGCAGCGCCGAACGCTCCATATGGCGGGCCATGTGCCGGATATCGGTCACGTCGGTGGTCGTACCTGCCCGGTTCAGGATCTGCGTGAATCCGAGGATGGACTGAACCGGGTCGTGGATTTCAGCGGCGAGCATGGACGCCGCAAACCGGCCCACGTGTCCCCTGGCGAGGGTCCGGTCCGCCGAAATCCGTTCTTTCTTGGCCAGCTGCGTTCGGACCGCATCGCACAACTCCGTTGCGTTGAACGGTTTGGCCAGGAAGTCATCGGCGCCCAGCGACATGCCTTGCCGTTGGCGCCCCTTGGAGGACCATCCCGTGATCATGATGAACGGAATGGACGCCGTGGTCGGATCGTTCCGGATGGCGGTCAGCAGTTCGTATCCATCCATGCCTTCCATGACGACGTCGCACACGATCACATCCGGCACATAGGCGCGCGCCCGGTCCAGGCCGACGCGGCCGTTTTCCGCAGGAATGGTCTCATATCCCTCCTCCACGAGGGCTTCCTGGATCATCTCCCGGTAGAGGACATCGTCGTCTATGACCAGAATGCGTGCCATGGAATCAGTCCACCGGTTGGAATTCAAGGCCGGCGTCCATGACCCAATCCGGGGATTCCTGGAGACGGCCAGACAGGTGCAGGCGGCTAAGGGGCATGCGGACCCTGCGTTCCACGGTCCGGTCCAATTCCCGGGCACCATACTGTTCACTGTAGCCCTCTGTCGCCAATTCAGTGACCGCCTTGCCCGTGAACGTGAGTCCGGTGTTCCACTCTTGCCGTACGTGGGTCCGGATGTCTTCCAGGCGATCCAGGACGATCTGCTGTACCGCGGATCGGGACAGTGGGCTGAATGTGACAATTTCTCCGATCCGGTTCAACAGTTCCGGCCGGAAGAAATCGGCCAGCCCGTCCTTCGTCCGGATGTTGGTCGTCAGGATGAACAGGTTGTTGCGGGCGTCGCACGTCCGGCCCTTGGCGTCCGTCAGTCGCCCCTCATCGAACAGTTGCAGGAACAGGTCATAGACCCGATCGTGGGCCTTCTCCACTTCATCCATCAGGACCACGGACCAGGGCTTGCTGCGGATTTCCCCGGTCAACTGGCCCTCCGCCTCGGAACCGACATAGCCGGGCGGCGACCCGATGAGGCGGGCCACGGTGTGCTCCGCCTGGAATTCGGACATGTCGAGTCGGATGAGATTCCGGTCGCTGCCGAACACGGACTGGGCAAGGCGACGGGCGACTTCCGTCTTGCCGACACCCGACGGCCCGAGGAACAGCAGGACGCCCAACGGACCCCGGCGCGCGGTGACGGGCGCATGGGCCACCAGCACGCGTTCAGCGATCTGGTCGATGGCCGCATCCTGGCCGCGGACATGCTGTTTGAGTCGATCCGCCAATTCGAGGAGATGCGTTGCGTTTTCCTTCCGGACGGAGCCGGACACCCGATCGGGAGGCAGACCCAGCTTGCTGGCGAGGACGTCGGCCACGGCGGACACGGTAACGTCCTGCGGCACCCTTGCGCTCCCGTCCGGGGCATGGAGATCCATGCTGAGTGCCGCGACCGTGGCGGCGGCACCGGCGCGGTCAAGCAGGTCGATGGCTTTGTCGGGAAGCCGGTGATCGGTGTCGAACTGCATGGACAGGTCGACGGCCGCGGTCAGGCTGGCATCCGGAAAGTGCAATCCGTAATGGGCCTCCAGGTCCTCGCGCAGGCCCTTCAACATGGCCAGCGTAGCGTCCCGGTCGGGTTCGGGCACCAGGATCCGCTCGAAGCGCCGGTCGAGTGCCGGGTCTTTCTCGATGTGCCGGCGGTACTCGGCGGTCGTGGTGGCTCCAACTAGGCGCATGGTGCCACGGGCGAGTGCCGGCTTCAGGATGTCTGCCATGCCCGGAACGCTCATCACGGTGTGTATTTCGTCCAGGAACAGGATGAGCGTCGGGTCCGCTTCAGCCTGGGCCACTATGTGTTGCAGGCGCTCTTCCAATTGACCGCGCACTCCGGCTCCGGCCAGGAGGGAGGGCATGCTCAATTCCACGATCCGGCATCCCCCAAGTACCTGCGGGTCCTTGCCGGCGACGGCGCGTTGTGCGAGCGCCTCCACGATGGCCGTTTTCCCCACGCCGGGGTCCCCGGTCAGGACGGGATTGTTCTTGCGCTGGCGGGCCAGTGCCTGGATGGTCTTCAGGATTTCCTCGCGCCGGCCGATGACCGGTCGGAGCGCCCCCTTCCGGGCCAATTCCGTCAGATCCCGTCCGAATTCCAGGTACGGTCCGGATTCCCCGACTGCTTTGGCGGGCGCGGACGTTGTTTCGGTGGGAGGGGACGGCGCGTCTGGGCGGTATTCCGGCAGCACGAGGTGGCGTCGCATGCGGGCGACCCGCCCACCGGCAGCCAGGATCCCCTCCAGGACACCCGGCTCCCCGGGCACGAGACACGCGGTCAACACATGCATGGCGGCCACCGGCTGTCCTCCGGCCAACCTCGCGGCCTCGTGGAAAACGCCCCGGGACGCCCGGCTCCGGTGCACCACAGTGCCGTCGGGAAGGCCTGGCGAAGGCACGTGCACCGCACGCAGGCCTTTGCGCAGGGCACTCGGGGAGACCCCGGATGCATGGAACACCCGCGCGAGCGATGCCACTTCCACGCCATCCAGTTGCACCTGACCTGCTGCGGCCGTTGTCACCACGTCCAGCACGCCCAGGCACAGGTGGGCGGGCTCGATTTCACGCGAGTGACCATCCGCGGCTTCCCGGGCTGCCGTATTCCAGGCCAATCTGGCCGAATCGGAGAGATCATTCATGGGCATGCAACATTGATGGCGGAATCCAGGCGGGCCAGAGCAACACCATGGGCCGGACCCACGGAATCCTGAACCGAGGCTCGAATCCATTGCTCAATACATGGGCCAGACGTTCCGGTTGCACGGGCCAGACCCGATCCCGGAACACGACATGCCACGGCGACGGATTCGGAAGGGGTCGCATCCGGGTCGTATGGGCGCTGAGCAGCCAGTTGCGGGCAGCAGGCAGGTCGCCCAGCATGAGGGCGGCTGCCCCGGCATTATGGATGGCATCGGGCCACGCGTGGCGTTCGGTCAGCGCCATGAACAGCGCGCGTGCTTCCTCCGCCTGGCTGGCGGCAAGGAGCGCTACCCCAACGTTGAAATCCCGGATGTCCTGCCAGGGCTTTTCGGGGCGCACTTCCCGCAGTACTCCCAGACCGTCGAGGTCCTGGCCGAGATGCAGCCGTGCGGCGCCCAGCAGGAATGCCGCCGCGATATTGTCCGGGTGACGCGACAGGATGATGGTCGCCCTGGCAGCGGCCTCGGCATGCCGGCCTTCCACATGATGGAGGATGGCGCGATGGGTGGCAGGAACGGGCCAGGCCCCGTCATCGCCGGCAGCGTCCAACTCGGCCGTTACGTGCGACCATCGGCCCAAGCGGACCCATGCCGTGGCCCGGACCGCGTGCGCCGCTTGTGGTGCGGCTCCCTGGGCCAGGGCCAGGTCCCGGATGGCCGGGTGGACTCGGTCGGTCTGTGTGCGCATGACGGCACGGAAAATCCGCTCCAGGGGCTTCAGGGGGCCGTGCCCCCGCAGCAGACGGAACTGATGGTCGGCTTCGTCAAACGCTCCGGCACAGACCAGCCAGCATGCCCGATGGGCCGTGGCCTGCCTGTGCTGTGGCACGCGTTCCAGGACCTGGTTCGTCGCATCGAGTGCCTCGGTCCAGGACCCGATACCCGCCGCGAGGCGCCCCAGCAACAGCCACGCCTGGAGCAGCGACGCATCGTATTCAACGGCCCGGCGCGCGGAGGCCACGGCCGAGTGGACCTCTCCGTTCCATCCGTGCACCAGCGCCTGCCCGAAATGGGCATGCGCAGACGCTGGATCCCGGTCCAATGCCTGCCGGAAAAGATCGGCCGCCTGGTCCACACGGTCGGCCAGGAAACGGGCGTGCCCCCATCGGGCCAGGATGTCGGCCCGGTCCGGGGCACCTGCAGCCGCCTTCAAATGCGCCATTTCCGCCCCCTTGTGGTTTCCAAGATGGGCCAGGCATTCGCCCAGGTGGCTCCAGGCTTCGGACCGCGCCGCATCCCGTCGGACAACATCCCGATAAATGGAGGCAGCCCCCGTCCAGCGTTCCAGACGCCGGAGGGAGTCTGCACGTACCAGCAGGACCTCCACCGGCTCAACCGGGATGTCCGGACGGTAGGGCCTGCGTCTCCATTGCCGATGGCCCAATTGCTCCAAGGCCTCGCGAAGGACCTTGAAATCCGGATAGCGGTCGGTCGGTTGTTTCCGGAGGCACCGGGAAATGACGGGTGACAGGCTGAACGGTACCTCGGGCAATTCCGTTGTGCGGTGGGCCTGCTCCATGGCGCGCCACCAGCGGAGTCGGTTCTCCATGGAGGGATTCCCGGGCGGGGCCACATGGACGGCTTTCTTTCCCGTCAACAGCTCGTACAGGATGATTCCCAGTGCGTAGATATCCGTCCGTGCGTCACTCGCAGCGGCGTCCCCGAACTGTTCAGGGGGCATGTAGGCTGGCGTTCCGAATCCGATTCCGCGCACCGTCTGTCCACGGAACAGGTGGGCTACCGACCCGCTTTCCGGAAGTTCGGGGGTCCCCTCCGTCAGGAAGGGGTGTGTTGCCAACCCGAAATCCGTGATCTTGATGGATCCGGAGGCATCCACCATGAGGTTGGCCGGTTTCAGATCGCGATGGCTCCGGATGCCTCGTTGCGCCGCATATTCCATGGCATGGCACACCTGGATGGCCCATTCGGCGGCCGTCCGCTCGTCCACGGCACCCCTGGCCAGCCATCCTTCCACGGTATTGGGATGCGGTCCGCTGGCGGTCACGTATTCCATGGCGATGAACAGGCGCCCCTCCATGAGGTCCACCCGGTAGGCCTGTACGATGTGGGGATGGGAGCCGAGGGCAATCCAGACTTCGGCCTCCTGCTGGAAACGACGGATGGTCCGCAGATCGGCACCGTCGTGTGTCCAGGTTTTCAGCGCGAGCTCGTGTCCTTCGGGGATGGACGTGGCCCTGTGCACGACTCCGAATCCGCCCCGGCCCAGAACTGCTCCTACCCGGTACCGACCACCTATGGTGTGTCCTGGTTCGATGTTACCAGGAATCGCCATGTCCGAACAACCGTTCGAACCCCGAGTCGGTCAGCGTATCGTCTGCTGGCTGCATCGTGGATGTCGCTTCCTGGATGAGGGTGACCAGCTGGTCAATCCCGTAGGGTTTCTGCAGTACCTGGATGCCGTCCAGGCCGATGCCTTCACTGAGATGATGCTTTTCCGACAACCCGCTGACGGCAATGATGGGAATATCCGGTCGGATGTTCCGGATGTTCCGGATCATTTCTCCTCCATTCATGACCGGCATGCTGATGTCGGTCACGACGACGGCGAAGGCCGATGGGTCGGCCGCGAAAGCGTCGAGTCCGGCCCGTCCGTTCTCTGCCGTGGCGGTCCGGTACCCCATGCTCTCAAGCAGGTCCGCATTCATTTCCAGCATCATCGGCTCATCGTCCACGATCAGGACCCGGAGAGCGTCGCCCTCAGCGGACTCGGCGGCAACAGCCGGGGGCGGCGCCACCGCCGTCGTGTCCTCAACTGCGTGCAGGACCGGCAACCAGACGGAAAACTCCGAACCCGTCCCCGGCGCACTTTCCACGGTGATGTCCCCACCGTGGGAGCGGACAATGGACAGTGACGTGGACAGCCCGAGTCCGGTCCCCTGGGATCGGACCTTTGTCGTGAAAAACGGCTCGAAAATCCGGTCGATGTCTTCGGCGGCAATGCCGACGCCCGTGTCCCGGATCCGGATCCGGACCCACGACCCGGCATGGCCCTGGACCGGCTGCCGTCCGGCTGCGGCCTCCTCCAGCGACCGGTTGTCGGCCGCGAGCGTCAGTGTGCCGCCGTCAGGCATGGCATCGCGGGCATTCACCATGAGACTCAGCAGCATCTGGCGCAGGAGGGAAGCGTCGCCCACCACCGTGTCCAGTTCGGGCGAAAAATCCGTCACAATGCGGATGGACTTGCTGAACGTGTGTTCCGCGAATTGCACCAGTTCCTTCAGGATGTACCGCGGTTGGACCACGATTTTCTCCCCCTCCGTACCTCTCGAGAAGTCGAGGACCTGTTTGACGATCTCGGCCCCCCGTTGTGCACTGGCCTCGATGCCACTCAGCTTCTTCAGGATCCACGGGTCCTCCACGCGGCGCCGGATCATGTCGGCGCCGATCAGGATGGGTCCGAGGACATTGTTGATGTCGTGTGCAACACCCCCCGCCAGCGTGCCGATGCTTTCCAGGCGCTGGGCCCGGACGATGTTCTCGTCCAACAGCCGGCCGCTGGCATCGTTGATTTCATAGACGAACCAGGCCGGGCCATCCATGCCACTACAGGACGGGATCGGGCTCCAGCGCGCCTCCAGGGATACCCGGTTGCCGTGTACGTCTTCCCGCACGTGGTTCCCCGCCCAGGTACCCTGTTCCAGGCACAGCCGGACGATATCCTCGTAGTCGTGGGCGTCTCCGGGGTCGACGGGCGTCACCCCGTCCGCTTCGGGCCACCCGAACAACGCGCGGGCGGCTTGGTTGGCATAGAGCAGGCGACCATCCGACGTCCGGACGTGCACCAGGTCGGCGACATCGTCCAGCCAGTCCAACCGACAGGCGTTCGAATTCTTGTCCATGTCTGGGTGAAGTGTATATCCAACCGGATCCCCCGACGCTTCATCCGCATCCGCTCGCTGAACGGCTTCACGGAGGACCACCGTATTCTTTCCAAAGTAAACGATTCATACCCACTTTTCCAGATTCAGGTACAGATCCCATGAAAGCGCTCGTCTGGATGCACCGCGACCTCCGGCTGGCCGACCATCCGGCCCTCGCACATGCGTCCCGCATGGCCTTGGATGTGGAGGTGGTGTGGAGTTGGTCCGATGCCGTCCATGGTGCCTGGATGCCCGGGGCTGCGGCCCGCTGGTGGCTGCACGAACATCTTCTTGAGGTGGCCGCCGGCCTGGCCCGACTCGGCATCCGGTTCACCGTGACCGACGGGTCCCCGCAGGCGGCCCTGACGGAGCGGCTGCGGGACGGGAAGGTACAGGCCGTCTTCTGGAATGAGCCGATTACCCCGCACGCCCGGAAGACCGCTTCGGACATGACCCGACTGCTGGACCGTGCGGGCGTCCGGCACCAGGTGTTCCAGGGCGACCTGTTGCACGACCCGGATGCCATCCGGACCGGGAAAGGGGATCCGTACCGGGTGTTCACCCCGTTCTGGCGATCGTTCCAGGAGCAGGTTCCGGCGCCCGGGGTGACGGCCGCACCCGGGAATCATCCGGAGCGCCCGGAAATCGATCCCGCCAGGGCGGAAGCCGTATGCTCGGCCATCCATGCCCTCCAGCTGGTCCCGGACCATCCCTGGGTGGATAAATTGCGGCGCCACTGGACCCCCGGTGAAGCCGCTGCGCAGGCCCGACTGGGTGCATTCCTGGACGGGCCCGTGGACCAGTATGCCGAAGGGCGGGACCAGCCCTCGGAAGACGGAACCAGCCGGATGTCACCGTGGCTGGCCGTCGGTGCCATCAGCCCCCGCCAGATCTGGACCCGGGCCATGGAACGCGCAGCCGAAGGATCCATCCAGGCGTTCCTCCGGGAAATCGGATGGCGGGAGTTCGGATACCATCTGCTGTACCACTTTCCCGCGACGACGGCAGCGCCGCTCAACCCGTCGTGGATCGGCTTCCCGTGGAAGGAGGATCCGGAAGGTCTGGCCCGGTGGGCGCACGGCCGGACCGGCTTCGCCATGGTGGACGCCGGCATGCGGCAACTGTGGGAGACCGGATGGATGCACAACCGGGTCCGGATGATCGTGGCCTCGTTCCTGACGAAGGACCTGCTCATCAACTGGCAGGAGGGCGCGGCCTGGTTCTGGGATACGTTGATCGATGCCGATCTGGCCAGCAATACGCTCGGTTGGCAGTGGGCCGCCGGAAGTGGGGCCGATGCGCAGCCGTTCTTCCGGATATTCAACCCGACCACGCAGGGGGAACGGCATGATCCGCACGGCATCTACGTGCGTCGCTGGGTACCGGAGCGGCAGGGACGGCCCGGAAAGGCCGTTCACGCTCCCATCCATCCCATGGTGGACCACGACGAAGCCCGGAAGCGGGCACTTGCGGTGTACGAGGCGCACCGCCGGGGCCAACGCTGAGGTCAGCGGGTGATGACGATGGAACGGTGGACCGGTCCCGTCGGCATCGTGATATGGAGCAGGTACACCCCGGCAGGGTGACCCGTCAAGTCCACGTCCAGCAGGGAGGTCCCGGCGGGATGGACCACAGGCGGTTGGATGGCCGTACGCCGACCGTCCACGCGGTACACCGTGACCCCGACGGCTCCGGGCGCCGCAAGGGTCACGGGGATCCGGAAGCGTCCGGTGGTGGGCGAGGGCCACGCAGACCCGACCGAGGCGGTCCGCTCCGGGAGTCCATCCCATCCGGTGTCTGTGGTGACGGCGGAGCCGGCCCAGGGACCCGACCCCGCAAGCGTGCGCGCTCGGACCCGGGCCGAGACAGGAACGGGATCGTTCGGACCGATCGTCACGGTCCATACCGTGTCCGGTGTCGATACGGATGAGACGAGCAGGCCATGATCGTCAAGCACCTCGGCCTCGTACGTGGCAAACGGATGTGGGGACCACGATACGACCACGTTTCCGTCCTCGAGGGACAGGCTCACACCGGCAGGAGCGCGGGGTTCGGGCACGACCGTCGGGAGACCACTGGCCGCATGGAGCAGGCGGCTCACGTAGCCCGAACGGTGCGCGGGAACGGGCAGCACATCCGGGGCGGGAACCAGGGTGGCCACCACGTGGGCACCGGACTGCACGACAAACACGTCCGGTCCCGTATCCACCAGGGGTTCCGGGGCGACCGGCGACCCGGGGCGCAGGCCGAGGGCCAGCGCGGGGAGGGTCGCCGGCCGCCCCGGCCATCCCTCGAAACTGCTGACCAACCGGGAGAAGGGGGGGACTTCGTTGGCTCCAGAACCGGAACGCGGCACCACGTCCACGCCGAACGTGTCGCGAATCCAGTCCTGTCCCTCCGTGGGCGGCGCCGACGACAGGATAAGGACCACATGGGCGCCCGCCGCCATCGTGCGTTCGACCTCGGCACGGATGTCCGCGCGGGCCAGGTCGTCCGCGGAAGGCATCCACAGCAGCACGTCGTGCTCGTCGAAACGGCCGTTCGGAGGTCCGCCCCGCATGAACGTATCCCATCCATCGAAGGCAATGCCCGCGTGGCCCAGATCACTCCAGAGGTCGGCCGTGGGGACCGCGAACCAGGCCGAGGTCCAGACGGCCACGTCCGACGACCGCGAGAACGCGCGCGATGAATAGACCCCGTTCGTCAGCACCACCGTCCGGTTTCCGATCGCGTCCACCGCTTCCACGCGCAACCGGTAGTCTGCCTCCCCGGGCGGCCGGAACCGACCGGTCCAGACGCCATCCCGGTACGACAGGTCGCCGTGCGTACCCAGTACCCCGTTGTCCGCAAGGGTCATCCGGCCGATTTCCGAGGCCGGGTTGCGGGCATCCAGCAGGATCCCCGTGGCGGAAGCCACAGGCGAGCCGTCCCAGATGAGCGTCTCAATGTCCAGTCGGCCGCCCGGTAAGGCGTATCCGAGCCCCGTTTTCCGGGCGTGGGTGCGTACGATGGGCGCCTGATTGTCGGGACCGGTGATCGGAATCCGGAGCGTATCGGCCGCCAGCACCAGGTTCCGTTCCGGGTGCAGGATGCGCCAGGGAATGACCGCTTCCGTTCCGGGTGGCGCATCGCCTGAAAACCAGATCATCGGGACCCGCTTGGACCAGAATGTGCCCCATGACGGGGTCAGCAGCCAATCCACCGAAGCCGACAACCAGGCGTCCGCCTGATCGCCCATCCATGGGACGGCTGAATCCGTGTCGAGGACCACCCGTGCTGCGGCCAAGCCACGCGGGACCTGCTCCTCGAACGTCAACGACACGCCGTACAGGCCGCCGGCAACGGCCGTCGACTCCCACTGCCCGGCCGCCGACTCGCCGACGGAAAGCAGGTTGGGTGAGCGGAGCAGGGCATAGGAATCCAGCCGGAACGCTGCCGGCACCGCCACGTCCACGGGGGATCCCCGGGGAAGGACAACATCCGTTGTGGCCAGAAGCGTCCCCGCGTCTTCCACATGGAGCGTCCAGGTCCCACCGGGGGCCGTGTAGGGTATGCCGTCCAGCAGGAACGTCCCATCCCGGCCCGTACGGGTCTGCCGCTCCTCCATGGCCGGGCTGGAGGGCGCCGTGGAGACGAGGCGTATGACCACGTCGTCCAGCCCGGCGCCCCCCGTGTGCACGCGTCCGGCCAAGGTCGTGGCTCCGGCCGGAGCGTCGTTGCCCGACCCCAGGCCGAGCAGCAGGGAATAGGCCTGGGCGCCGCTGTCGAGTCCGCCCTTGTGGCGCACCGACACCCGGTAGGTCCCGGCTGGCAGACCGACACGGCTCACCTGTTCGACCACATCCACCCGGTTGTCCCCGAATCCGGCAGCCGCCGCAGGCCGGTCCGGGTCCAGGACCCAGGGGGACAGCACGTCGCCGGAAGGCGTGGTCACGCGGAGGTCCAGATCGTTCACCAGGCGGGGCGTCCGGTCATTCATAACCGGGTGGTCTTTCGCCCAGGGATCCTGGCCCGGAACAGGTACCGGGTCGGTCCACGCCAGGGTGACATGCAGCGGCTCCCCGTCCTGCAGGAGCAGTTCCCAGGCATCCTCCGTGCCTTCCTGCAGGACGGCTTCGTGCAATCGTCCCCGGGAAACCACGTGGGCGGCCCGCTCGGCGTTCACCAGTCCCCAGCCGAACCCGTAGTCCGGGCCCGGTGCCGGACCGGCCTCGTCGGTCGTATGGATGAGCAGCCCCTTCATGCTGGCGGCCGTCATGGGCACACCGAAGGTCGTGCGATGGAGGGATTGCAACAGGCCGGCCAGTCCGGCGACGGCAGGGGAGGCATGCGACGTCCCCGACGATGTGCCGTAGGCCGCGTCGCCCCACGTCATGCCGGACAGTACGAGTTCGCCGCTCGCCACCACATCGGGTTTGATGCGGCCGTCATCGGTGGGCCCGCGGCTGGACCCGTCCAGCAGCTGGATATCGGCCAGCGACCGGTCGGCATGGGCGATGTCCCGCACGGCGCCGACCGTCAACACATTCTTGGCCACCGATGCGTCCACCAACGTATCGTAACCGTCCGTTCCCCCGTCGGGAAGCCGGGGCGTGTCCACGAGCCGCCACGCACCATCTTCCAGGACGTGATACGGCTCGCCCCGCGACGGTCCGGCCTGCAGGGCCTCGTTGCCAGCGGACTTTAAAATCATGTAGTAAGGAGCCGCTGCCGCGAGAGCATCCCATGCCGCGGCCAGGTCATCGTAGAATCCGAAGCGGTAATCCTCCCACGCATCCACGGAAGGATCGCCCTGCCACACCCAACGACCGTCGCCGAGGGCGTTGAACACCCAACCGGCGGTCTGTCCGTAGGAGTGGTTCGACACGAGCCCTCCCTCGGCCGCCCACGCCGCCATTTCGGCGGTATCGTTGTTCCAGTCCCAGGCGTTCAGGGTTGCGGCCGGCGCCGCACCCCGGGCTTCCGGGCGGACGCCGGCCGCAACCATGGTGCCCGCCACGTGGGTGGCGTGATTCAGGTAGTGCCACGGCGCATCGCGTTGCACGACCCGCCCGACCAATTCGACGTGTGTCCGGCGCACACCCGACGCATCCCACAACCCGATCGTTTCTCCGGCCCCATCCAGATTCCAACCCGTCGGGGATGCGGTGTGGAGGCGATCCACGCGGATGGTGGCCATGGCCCGATGATTGTGCGTCTGGTACCACCGGGGTCGACCACCGACAACGTCCACGAGCTGCAGCGTTCCATCCGGCGTCTCATGGAATCGCGGCACACTGAAGGGTTGGGCCGCCAACCACGCAGAGACGCGCTGATCGGCGGTTTCGGCGCGGAGACGGTGCCCGTCCGCCATCAATGACAGTGATTGCGTCTGCCCGTGTGCCCCTACCGGTGCCAGTACCGCGGCCGCGGCAGCACACGCCAGCAGCAGCGCTCCCAGACCGAGCCGGCCGGCGCTGTAAGGGATGGCGCGGTGACGGAAGGAGGGACGCCGTGAACGCGAGTGTCGAACGGGCATGCAGTCGGAAAGGGTACGATTCGGGCGGAAGAATACCACCTTCCGACCTCTGACCGCAACCATCTGCTGGATGGGACCCGTACAAGGCACCACTCGGAGCGGAGTTCGCAATCCGCTGACTGCCCTTTGCGCCGCCGGCCCTGTGCCGTCGGACAGCCCCACGAAACGGATGTCCCATGAGTCTGCTGAAACGTCTCTCGCGCGCCCTGAAGGCCCGGATCTTTTTCTGGCGTCGTTCTTGACCGCCTGTTCACCTATCTTCGACCCATCCGTCCCGCCCGCGGATGGTCTTGAGAACCGAAGAAGGTGAACCGCATCATGTTTGACTGGATTGCCGATCCGAATGCCTGGGTCGCCCTGGCCACGTTGACGGCCCTGGAAATCGTACTCGGGGTCGACAACATCATCTTCATTTCCATCCTGTCGTCGCGTTTGCCTGCGGATCAGCAGCGCAAGGCGCGGATAATCGGCCTGGCCCTCGCGCTGTTCGGCCGACTGGCCCTGCTGTTGTCGCTGGCCTGGATCATGCGACTGACCGAACCGGTATTCACCGTCCTCGAGGCCGCCATTTCCGGCCGGGACATCATCCTCATCCTGGGCGGTCTGTTCCTGTTGGCCAAGAGTACCCGTGAAATCCATACCAGCCTGGAGGGCGGCGGGGGTCACCTGGCGTCCACCAAGGCGGTCACCTTCCGCAGCGTGCTCATCCAGATCCTCATCCTGGATGTCGTGTTTTCCCTCGACTCGGTCATCACGGCCGTCGGGATGGTCGACATCGTGCCCGTCATGGTGACGGCCATCGTAATTGCCATCCTGTTCATGATGTGGTCCGCCGAAGCCGTGTCCGAGTTCATCGAGCAGCACCCGACCGTCAAGATGCTGGCCCTGAGCTTTCTGTTGATGGTGGGCGTGGCCCTGATCGCCGACGGATTCGCATTGCACATCCCGAGGGGATACATCTACTTCGCCATGGCCTTCTCGGTACTGGTCGAAATGCTGAACCTGCGCGTCCGTGCCCGCTCCAGGGCAAAGGCTGAGGCGTAGAAGGCTTACGGATCCCGCCGGATGATCATGAGCGTGGCATCGTCCTCGAGCAGGTCCGATTCGTGGTCCAGGCTGAGGGCCCGCTCGAATACGGCATCGACAATTTCCGGCACGGGAAGGTCACGCACCGACTGGATGAGGTCAATCAATCCGGCTTCTCCGAACTCCGATCCGTCTTCCAGGAGACGCTCCGTGATGCCGTCCGTGTACAGGATGAAGAGACCGCCCGGGGGCAGCATGGCGTAGGCCCGCTCGAGTGGAATGTCCGGCAGCGGACCCATGATGGTTCCGGTGGGCTCCATGATCTGAACGTCATCGCCGGAAAGGATGATGCCCGAGGTGTGGCCGGCATTCGTGTAGAGGATGCCGCCGTGCGCCTCCAGTTCGGCGAAGAACACGCTGATGAACCGTGTCGAGTAGGTACTCTCGTGGATGACCCGGTTCAGCTTCTTCATGGTGTAGAGCATCTTCAGGTTGGTCCCGATGCCCATCCGGATGCCCATGATGACGTCGCGGACCAGGAGGGCGGCCGGCAATCCATGTCCCGAGGCATCGCCCATGGCAATGCCCAGGATGTCGTCCCCCAGATCCAGGAAGTCATACATGTCGCCGCCCACGGCCTCGGCCGGCTGCGTCCGGACGGCGATTTCGTAGCCCTTGAAGACCGGCGGTTTGGTGGGCAGGAGACTCCGCTGGATGGCAGCCGCCTTGTCCATGTCGGATTGGGCTGCCTCCGCCTTCAGGCGGTAGTTCATCGCGAAGCGCGCACCGTTCAGACAGAAGGCGATTTCCTCGCGCTCCCACCCGGGCTGCAATCCGTAAAGGATGATGGCCGACATGCCCGGCGGACCCTGTATCTGGAACCCGACGAAGGCATTGAACGCGCCCAACCGGTAGAACCACGCGGGAGCCACATCGCGATCGTCGAAAATCACGCCGCCTTCGGCCTCGATCATGAGGACGACCTTGTCCTCGAACGGGAGCACGTCCGGGAAGATGGCCGGAGGATGCGTGGCCTCCACCAACCGGTATCCTTCCGTGGATTCCTGGTAGAGGTGGCCGCTGGCAAAATGCAGCTCTGCCCCGAACGCATTCTCCAATTCCACCAGGATGTGGCCGACGAATGCGCTTCCGGATCCGGTCTCGGCAATCTGCCCGAGTACCCGGTCCATCTTCCGGTAAAATTGTTTGGGGTCAATCATTGGGAGGAATGAACCCGCATGGGGGTTCGGGGATCCATCCGTATGCGGGACACAACGTTCGGCCCTCTGTCAGAAGGGTGCGTCGTCTCCACTGGTGAGGCTGGCACCGTCGCCGCTGTCTTCGGGTTTGAAATCGCCCGGAGCGTAATAGGTCGTCAGGTTTTCGAAACGGGCGTACTGATCGACCCAGGCCAGGGTTACATCCCCGATCGGACCGTTCCGCTGCTTGCTGACCAGGATTTCGGCAAGGCCTTCCGTGGAATTGCCGTTTTCGTCCACGGTAATGCCGTATCGGGCCGCCCGGTAGATGAACGCCACGACGTCCGCGTCCTGCTCGATGGATCCGGATTCACGCAAATCGGACAATTGAGGGCGCTTGTCGCCCCCGCGCGTCTCCACGGCCCGGGACAGCTGGGACAGGGCGATGACCGGGACATTCAGTTCCTTGGCCAGCCCTTTCAGCGACCGGGAAATCCCGGCGATTTCCTGTTCGCGATTCGAGTTCTTGCCCATGCCCGATCCGTGCATGAGCTGGAGGTAATCCACCACCACGAGTCCGATGCCGTGCTCGGCCTTGAGGCGGCGGCATTTGGCCCGCAGTTCCAGCGCGGTCAAGCCGGGCGTGTCGTCAATGAAAATCGGCGCATCGGACAGGCGACCCGCGGCCCGCACCAGTTTCGGCCAGTCGCCATCGGACAGGCGGCCCGTACGGGCGGCTTGCGCATCGACCCGGGCTTCGGAGGTCAACAGGCGCTGCGCCAGCTGTCCGGCGCTCATTTCAAGCGAAAAAATGACGACGCCAACGGGCTTGGCCGCGTGCATGGCGGCATTGCGCGCCATGGCCAGCGTAAGCGCCGTCTTTCCCATGGAAGGCCGGGCCGCGATGATGATGAGGTCCGACGGTTGCCAACCGCCGGTCATCTGATCGAGCCGCGAAAAACCGCTCGGAACCCCGGTAATGCCCCCTTCTCGCCCATGGATGGACTCCAGGCGGGCAATGGTATCCTTGAGCACGTCGCGCATGGACGTCGCCGACCGGCGCAATTGCGAGTCGGATATCCGGAAGATGTCTCCCTCGGCCGTGTCCAGCAACTCGAACGCATCGGCGCCCGGATCGTAGGCCTGGCCGATGAGTGTGCTCATGGTCTCGATCATCTTGCGCAACAATGACTTCTCGGCAATGATGCGGGCGTGGTATTCCACGTTTGCCGCCGATGCCACCGCCGATGTCAATTCCGACAGGTAATAGGATCCCCCCACCGAATCCAGCTCGCCCCGCCGCTTGAGTTCGTCCGACAGCGTGATCATGTCCACCGGGTTGCCCCGGTCGAACAGGTTCAGGATGGCCGAATATATCTTGTTGTGCCGCTCGGAGTAGAACGCGTCCGGAGCCAGGATCTCGATGGTCTTCGGGATGGCGTCGCGTTCCAGGAGCATGGCCCCGAGGACGGATTGCTCCACCTCCGTGGCCTGCGGAGGTACGCGCCCTGCCGGCAGCTGCGCGCCTCTCGGGATCGTGGTGATCGCTGTTTCCCGGGGTATGTGGGGATGATCGCTCATGGGTTGGACACCAACGCGTCATAGTGCTGGCGCAGCAATTGCACGTCTTCCCAGGTCGGTCGTTTCCAGTTCGGGTTGCGCAGCAACGCGGCGGGATGGTACGTCACCATGACGGGAATCCCGTGGTAGTCGTGGAAACGGCCGCGCATGTCGGCCAGCGAGGACTCGATGCCCAGGAGCGAGGTACCGGATGTGCGCCCGACGCACAGGATGAGTTTCGGTTGGATGAGCGCGATCTGGCGATGCAGGATGGGAAGATGTGCCTTGACCTCATCGGGCGTGGGGTTCCGGTTGTCGGGCGGCCGACTCTTCAGGATGTTCGCTATGTAGACGTCCTCCCGGGCGAACTGGACCGCCTCCAGGATCTTGTTCAACAGTTGGCCCGCGCGGCCCACGAACGGTTCACCCTGGCGGTCCTCGTCGGCACCGGGGGCTTCACCGATGACCATGAGGTCGGCATTCGGATTGCCCACGCCGAAAACGGGCTTCGTCCGGGATGCGTCGAGGGGGATGAGGACGGTGCTGGCCACCCAGGCCGACATCTCCTCGAGGGACCCCATGCCCCGGAGGGCGGACCAGGGTTCGGTTTCAGGGACAAGGTCGGCTATGCGGTCGTAAACAGTCATGGAACGGGTGGATGCGGGAGCCGGTTCAGGCTCGGCCGATGCATGCGAATGGGGCTCGTCGGCCGGAAGGAACGCACCGTGAACGTCAACCTGATGCTCGAACAAGCGCCTCAGGTCGTGCAATTCGCGGATATCGGGCATGGAGAAGGACGGGAAACGGGATGGCCCGGGTGGAAGGCCGGGGTAGGGGCCTGAAAAATAGGGGATCCGGAGTCGATGGGCCATGCCGTGCCACTGTAAACCGGCGCACACACTGCCAACACCTTATCCACACGTCAGCCGATCACGGTGTACAACCAGATGGCGTCTGCCAACTCCGCTTTCGGCATGACCGGGAGCGCGCGTTCCGAACCGTCCGCCCCGAGGATGGTCACCTTGTTGGTACCGGGACCGAAACCGGCGCCCTCATCGGCGAGGTTGTTCAGGACGATCCAGTCCAGACGCTTGCGTTGCAGCTTGCGGCGGGCGTTGTCGGGGCCGTCTTCGGTCTCGAGAGCGAATCCGATGAGCATCTGCCCCTCACGTTTCCGGGAGCCGACATCGGCCAGGATGTCCACCGTGGGCTTGAGCGTCAGGGTCAGGTCGGCCGTTTCATCGGTTTTCTTGATCTTCGACCGGGCGGGATCGGCGGGCGTGAAGTCGGCGACCGCAGCCACCATGACAATCACATCGGCGTCTTCATGCTCACGGACAGCGGCATGCATGTCGGCCGTGGATTCCACGTCCACGCGTCGGACTCCTGGTGGCACCTCCAACGCGGTTGGGCCGCTGACCAGGACGACGTCGGCGCCCCGTCGGGCCGCGGAGGCTGCAACCGCGTAACCCATGGTGCCGGATGAATGATTGGAAATGTACCGGACCGGGTCCAGGCGCTCCTGCGTAGGCCCGGCGGTTACCAGCACGCGCTTTCCGGCCAGAGGTCCCTCGCCCGACTGGCGGGTGTGCTCCAATACAGATACCGTCCGGGTCAGGATTTCCGCCGGCTCCGGCAGCCGTCCCTGGCCGATCAGACCGCTGGCCAGCGCCCCGAAGGCCGCCTCCATGATGTGATCGCCGCGGCCCTCCAGGGTGTCCAGGTTCGCCTGTGTGGCTGCGTGGACGTACATGTCGTGGTCCATGGCGGGACAGACCAGCAGCGGACACCGTCGCGACAGGGCGACCGCCGTCAGCATGGAATCGCACACGCCGTTGGCCAGCTTGCTGATGGTCTGGGCAGTGGCCGGGGCGACTACCATGATATCCGCCCAGAGCCCGATGGCGACGTGTTTGGTCCAGCTGCCGGCTTCATTTTCCGGGAAGACATCCACCAGGACCTCGTTCTCCGACAGCGTCCCGAGGGTCAGGGGTGTCACGAACCGGGTGGCCTCGCGTGTCATCAGGACGCGCACCTCGGCCCCGGCCTTCCGGTACGCCCGCACCAATTCGGCGGTCTTGTAGGCGGCAATGCCGCCACATACGCCCAGAACGATATGTCGTCCGGCCAGGGCGCTCATGCCGTTCTCCGGCAGGCGACCAGGAAATCCCCCACGACCGTCACCAAGCGCTCGGCCGCGGTATCCAGGTTGTCGTTCACAATGACCACATCAAAGTGGTCCTCCCAACCCAGTTCATGTGCCGCGCGATCCAGCCGGACGCGGATAGCCTCATCGGAATCGCTGGCCCGTGCCCGCAAACGGTGCTCCAGGACATCCAGGGAAGGCGGACGGATGAACACCGTCAGAACCCGGTCCCCATGGATTTCCTTGATGCGTGATGCACCTTTCACGTCGATGTCCAACAGGATGGGATGGTCGGCATCCGATGCGTCGATCTCCGAGAGGAGGGTTCCATACCAGCAACCGGGATAGACTTCCTCGCATTCCGCCAGCCGTCCTTCCTCCCGTGCCTGCTCGAAGGCTTCCGGTGACAGGAAGTGGTAGTCCCGCCCGTCCACCTCCCCCGACCGCGGTGCCCGCGTCGTGGCGGAAACGGAAAACCGGATGTTCGGCAGGGCGGCCATGAGCCGGCGCGCCAGGGTGGTCTTTCCGGACCCTGAGGGCGCCGTCACGACCAGGATGCAGGGACTATTCGACATTCTCGATCTGCTCCCGGATTTTTTCGAGGTCCTCCTTCATTCCGACAACGAGATGGGCCATTTCGGCATCGTTGGACTTGGACCCGATGGTATTGACTTCGCGGTTCATTTCCTGGGACAGGAAATTCAACTTGCGCCCCACCGGCTCGCTGCTGCCGAGGGCCTGCCGGAAGAGGTGCAAGTGCGAGTGGAGGCGGACACACTCTTCCCGGACATCCAGTTTGTCCGCCAGTACGGCCATTTCGAATTCCAGTCGACTGCGGTCCAGTCGCTCATCTTCCATGAACTCCCGGAGGCGATCCACCAGGCGCTCGTGGGTGCCGGTTACGCGTAGCGGCGCCAGCCGCTCGATTTCCGCCAGGTTGGTCTCTATGCCGTCCAGCCGCTCCCGGAGCTCCCGGGCAAGCGCCTTTCCCTCGTCCAGGCGCATGGTGCGCATGCCGTCACCGGCCAGGTTCAATGCGGCCACCGTGGCGTTCCAGACGGCGTCCTCCGAGGGTTCCTCGGGGTCGACCGGCGTCAGGATTTCGGGGAAGCGAAGGATCTGATCCAGGGTGATGACCGGTTCCAGGCCCGCGGTTTCGGCTACGTGCTGGAGCAAGGCCCGGTATTGCCGAACGGCATTGTCGTTGACCACCACTGGCACCTCGTCCGCGGTCGGATCCTCGATCTGCACCTGCAGACTGATCCGACCCCGTGCGAACCGGTCCTTGACCAAGCGCTGCAATTCTGCATCGCGTGCGTTCAGCGAGCGCGGCAGCCGCGTACTGACTTCACAATACCGGCTGTTCACGGACCGGAGTTCGACGGTGGCCGTGTATCCGCCCGATGTGGCTTCTCCGCGGCCGAAGCCGGTCATGCTCGCTATCATGTAGGTGGGGATTGGATGCGATGATCGAAGCTCATACGCAGCCGGACGGCACGCGATCCGCCAGGTCCGGGTGCGGACGCCATTCCTCTACTGAGGAGGCAGTCGCTCGGGGAACTGGATGTTCATCCAGAACCGGGTTATCGACGCCCCCAGGGCATCGGTCCCGATGATGACCAGGTCCGCGTCGCCGTCTCCGTTGTAGTCCCCGGCCGCGAACCGGCCGAACAGCGAGGTCGAAAGGTCCAACTCCGGAATCAGAGTGCCGTTGTCATTGCGGTACAATCGGGCGATGGCGGCCGAAAACGGCTCGGGGGCACCCTGTACGATCAAATCCAGGTCACCATCCCCTTCGTAGTCGACCCATTGGACGTCACCATGCACGGCACCGACGAAGACGCCGGATTCGACCGTGAACCGATTGCCGTCCATATTTCGCACCAACACAGCCTGGGATGAAAGGAGGTCAGGGGTTACTTGTCCGCCCGTGAGGAACAGATCGGGGCGGCCATCCCCGTCCATATCTCCCCAGGACAGACTGCTCGCGAGGAGCGGGGGCAGGTCCGCACCGATGTCCACAAACGTGCCATTGTCGTTCCGGAAGATCCCGGAAAACGGCCGTCCATTGCCGACGTCGCCGGAGAGCGCCACGTCCAGATCCCCGTCGCCATCCATGTCGGCAAGACGGGCCTCGCCCCCGACGATGCCGGGAAGCAGGTCGGTGTGTACCGTGAATTCGGACCCGGTACCGTACGCGACAACGGTTACCGGCTCATAGGGCGGCACCGTACTGTGCGTACCGGTCAGGAGCACGTCCAGGACTCCATCTCCGTCAATGTCCCCCGTCTCCACGCTGCCGTTCCACAGGTTCGGCAGCGAAGACGGCGTCAGCTCTTCCACGGATGATTGCCGGTTCAGGTACACGAGGGTCCTGGGCTCGCTGGATTCCGGTTCGAGTCCTGAATAGACGATATCCGGGAACGCGTCCCCGTCCACGTCGCCAAAGGCCACTTCGGAGAAGGCCAGGGGCAGGATGACCATTTCCATGGGGCTGTACGTCTTGAACACGAACGTGGCTCCTTCCGCATTGGGTATGGGATACACGGCATCCTCCAGACGCAGGACCCGAGCGACATGTCGGTTGCCCGTGAATCCGCTGACGAACAGATCCAGGTCCGTGTCCTGATCAAGATCGAAAAAGGCCACCGATCCCCGTCGCACGTTCGGCAGACCATAGTTGAAGTCCAGTGGAGCCTCCAACGTCGGATTCGGGCCCTGGGGCTGTCCGAAACTGAAGACGGCGGACTGCGAGCTCCGAACCGAATGGCCGTCGGTGGCCACCACGGACCAACGATAGATCTGGTTCGGGATCAGGTTGACCGTGGCCAGCTCGATCCGGGGTTCGGAAATACCCTCGAAGGCAAGTTTCGTACTGCGTCCCTCCAGATACAGGTTCCAGGAAACGTCGTCGCCATCAGCATCGGCCGGGTTTTCCCAGGACAATTCAATGGTCTCCGTGATGGTCTCGAAAAACGCCCCGTTGGACGGTTGCACCAAACTGAACGGAGGAGGTGGCTGATTCGGGCCTACGCCCTTGACCAGCCGGACGCGCTGGTTCGAAGCAAAGGGTCCGGGAAACTCCTCGACATCCCCGTCCGGCCAAGTCACCCGTATGGCATTCACCTGGGCTTGCGTACCGAGCCCGAAATAGGCCGTCAACTCGTCCGACTGGGACGACAATCCGGAACCGCTGGCAATCGTCCGATACCGGGAGCCTTCATCGGTCACGATTTCTATGCGCGCGCCGATTCCGAGGCGATTGCCACCGGCCGCGCGCACGTCCACCGACAGCCATTGGTTCGACCCGCCGGCGTTGTACCACAGTCGGTGACCGGTCGGGCTGGGGAAGGCCAGATCCACATATCCGTCGCCGTTGAAGTCGCCCGACACCACCAGTTCGGCGGAAATCTCCTCCGGAAACGCGGTTCCCGCCACATCCGTGAACGTACCGTCGCCGTTGTTCCGGTACAGCCGGGACGGGAAGCCGCTGTTGGCGACGAATACGTCGACCCAGCCATCATTGTCGAAATCGGCCGGAATGGCCACATTCGATGCTTCATTCGGTTCGCCGCCCAGTCCCGACTCCTCGGAGCGGTACTCCAGCACGACCGTGGAAGATGTGGGCGAGACCCGGCGGACGCGGTAAAAATCGTTGGTGCCAATGGCGAAGCCGTTGCGTTCGTTCAGCACATACAGATCGTCCATTCCGTCATTGTCGGCATCGAACCAAGCCGATGAACGCGATGAGCGTCCGGTCTGGATGCCCAGCTGACTTTCCGAAAACCGGCTGGCGCCGCTCGACTTCAGCTTGAAGTTGTTGAAGGATCCGTCCTCGGCGCATCGGCTGACGAACACGTCAAGGTCACCATCCTGATCGACGTCCCTCACGGAGGTGGAACAGACAGGCGGCGCGGTTCCCGCGAGCATAGGGCCTGCCAGGTTGGAAAAGGATCCGTCCGGCGTCGCCGTGAACACGTGGGCATCGCCCGTGCGGCGCATCACATACAGATCCAGGCGACCATCATTGTTGAAATCCCCCCAATGTGCGCTCCGGACCTGCGGTCCAACGCCGAGGTTCAACGATGATCCTGCCACCGCAAAGGAAGAACCGGACTGGTTGATGTAGGTGCGGCTTGCCGGATCCGTGGCAATGATGAACAGGTCCAGCATGCCGTCGGCGTTCACGTCTCCGAAAACACCGCCCTGGGGCAACTCTCCATCCACGAGGATGCCGGCCTCGTTGATGACATTGCGGAACGTCCCGTCGGGTTGCTGCTGGTAGAGGCGCCCGGGATGATACAGGTCCAGGAGTCCGTCCGCATTGTAGTCGCCAACAGCGGCGCCGACGAACGAAACACCCAGCTCCGGGCCAATCTGGAACCGGTCCGATACGTCGACGAAGCGTTGCGCGAAGCTCGCGGAGGGGACGACAATCAGGGCAAGGAGGAGTGCGCTGAGCACCGGGCGGAATCGAAAGAAGGCCATATATCGGGGGATGCGTGCTGAGGGTGCGCGGAAGCGGACACAGCAGGTCAAAGTACAGCCTTTTACGGACAGGGGACAGGTAAAAAAGTGACCCTTATTCTGTGCGGAGAGGGAGGGATTACTCCTCGCTTCGCTCGGCGTTAGCCTGAGGGGGAGCCTGCACAAGAGAAAGCCCGGTCGGCTCACTTCGTTCGCCGCTTTGGTCTTTTTCGTTCGCTACTCATTCGAGCAAGCTCGATTCGTGCGAACGAAAAAGCCCAGCACGCTTGCGCGTGCCGGGCTTTCCTTGCGCGGAGAGGGAGGGATTCGAACCCTCGATACAGGGTCTACCTGTATACTCGCTTTCCAGGCGAGCCCCTTCAGCCACTCGGGCACCTCTCCGTTGGGGTTGGAGGTCGGTCAGACCTCCATGATTTCGGCTTCTTTGTGATCCAACAGCTTGTCGATCTTGGCAATGTGCTTGTCGGTCAACTGCTGAAGCTGCTCCTCGGCCTCGTACTGCATGTCTTCGGGGAGGTTTTCCTCCGTCTGGGCCTTCTTGATCTCTTCTTTGGAGTTCCGGCGCACATTGCGGACTGCGATCTTGGCATCCTCTCCACGGATGCGGGCCGCTTTGGCCAGTTCGACCCGGCGCTCCTGGGAAAGGGGAGGCACGGGCAGTCGGATGAGCGATCCGTCATTCGACGGATTGAGTCCGAGGTTTGCCGACTGGATGGCTTTCTCGACCTCGGCCAAGGCCGAACGGTCCCAGGGCTGTACGACCAACAGATCGGACTGTGGCGAGCTGATGCTGGCCATCTGGTTCAGCGGCGTGATGGAGCCGTAGTAATCCACCCGGATATTCTCCAGCATGGCAGGTGTGGCCCGGCCGGCGCGGATGGTCTTGAGTTCACCCAGCAGGTGCTCAATACTGGCATCCATGTGCTCTGACGCATCGTCCAGGATCAGTTGCAGTGATTCAGAAATCATGATGGTTCACTCCAATAGACGGTAGTTCCGACGTTTTCACCTTGTACAACCCGCTTGAGGTTGCCTTGCGTATTCATGTTGAACACGATGATCGGCACGTGCGATTCCCGGCACAACGTGAACGCCGTCATGTCCATGACCCGCAGGTTCTTGGCAATGACTTCCTCTCCGTCGACCGAATCGTATTTCCGTGCGTCGGGATCCTGCTCGGGGTCGGCGGTGAATATACCGTCCACCCGTGTGCCTTTCAGGATGACATCGGCGTCGATCTCCAGCGCGCGGAGGGCGGCGGCCGTATCGGTGGTAAAATACGGATTTCCGGTTCCCGCGCCGAAGATCACGACCCGACCCTTCTCCAGGTGGCGGATGGCCCGGCGGGGAATGAAGGGCTCGGCGATCTCGTTCATGTTGAGTGCCGATTGCAGGCGGGTCTGCAGTCCATGCTGTTCCAACGCGTCCTGCAGGGCCATGGCGTTGATCATGGTGGCCAGCATGCCCATGTAATCCGCATGGGAGCGGGACATCCCGGCCGAACCATTGTGTACACCCCGGAAGATGTTGCCTCCACCAATGACAATGGCGACTTCCGTCCCCATGGCCACTACTTCCCGGATATCCTCCGCATAGCGGTTGATGACCCGCTCATCGATACCGAAGTTCTTCTCACCGAGCAGCGCTTCGCCGCTCAGTTTGAGGAGGATCCGGCGGTATGAGGGTTCCGGGTGGTCCACTATTCACCCAAGGCGAACCGGGTGAAGCCGTGCACATCCACGTTGCGCGCCTTCAGCATCTGGGAGACCGTCTGGGAGGAATCCTTCACGAACGGCTGCTCGAGGAGGACGTTGTCCTTGTAGTACCGCTCCACCTTGCCCTGGGCAATCTTGTCGACGATCTGCGCCGGCTTGCCTTCGTTGAGCGCCGCGTCACGGGCGATTTCCATTTCCTTCTGTACCAGCTCGGCCGGGACATCGTCACGGGACGTGGCCACGGGGTTCATGGCTGCAGCCTGCATGGCTACGTCACGACCCGCGTCCTCGAGGTCGCCCGTTCCGGAAACATGGACCAGTACACCGAGACGGGAGCCGGGGTGGATGTAGGAAACAAGCTCTCCGTTGGAGACCGAGACCACGGCGACCTGCCGGACATCAATCTTCTCGCCGATCTTGCCGGTCATGTCCGTGAGGGCTTCACCCACGGTCCGGCCACCGGCCAGATCCATGGTCAGCAGGGCCTCCCGGTCGGCAGGCTTCTGCTGCATGACGACATCGGCAATGCTGTCGGCAAACGCCTGGAAGTCTTCGTTGCGGGAAACGAAGTCCGTTTCGCAGTTCACTTCAACCATGATGGCCGTCGTGCGGTCAGCCGACTGTCGGGAGACAATCAGGCCCTCCTTGGCATCGCGGTCGGCACGATTGGCCGCAACCTTCTGGCCCTTCTTGCGAAGCAGGTCAATGGCGGCATCGAAGTCACCGTTGGCTTCCTGGAGTGCTTTCTTGCAGTCCATCATGCCGACGCCGGTCACATCACGGAGTTTCTTTACGTCTGAGGCGGAAATGGCCATGGAATCAGAATCGGTTTCGTGTTCAGGGAAAGGCGGGCCTTATTCTTCTTCTTCGGAAGAATCGTCGGCATCGGAAGTCTCGGTCTTCGTGCGGCGCTTCCGCTTGGGGGCTTCCTTGGCTGCGTTGGCCTCCGCGGCCTTCTTTTCCTTTTCCATCTTGGCTTCGGCTTCGGCCATGGAGCGCTCCTTGTCTCCTTCCTGGATGGCCTGGCTGATGACGGATGTGATCAGGTCGATGGACTTGACGGCATCGTCGTTGGCCGGAATGGGATAGTCGACCAGTTCCGGGTCACAGTTGGTATCGACGATGGCGATGATCGGGATGCCGAGCTTCTGCGCTTCCTGGACGGCAATGTGCTCCCGGTTGATGTCCACGATGAAGATGGCGCCGGGCAGGCGGGCCAGGTTCTGGATACCGGACAGTACCGTCTGGAGCTTTTCACGCTCGCGGTTCTTCATGAGCCGCTCTTTCTTCTTGAGCTGGTCCATGGTACCGTCTTCTTCCATGCGCGCCAGGTCTTCCATGCGGCGGATGGACTTGCGGATGGTCTGGAAGTTGGTCAGCGTTCCACCCAACCAGCGCTCAACCACATACGGCGAATCGCAGGCTTCGGCGTGGCGGCGGATGACGTCGCGGCCCTGCTTCTTGGTACCGGCGAAGAGGATCTTCTTTCCGCGCTTTGCAAGGCGGGTCACCGCATCGGCAGCCTCATCCAGGTACGCCTGGGTGTGGTTGATGTTGATGATGTGGATCCCGTTGCGCTCCATGAAGATGTGATCGCGCATCTTCGGGTTCCAGCGGCTGGTGAGGTGGCCGAAGTGGGTACCGGCTTTCAGGAGATCTTCGATGGAGGCGCGGTGCGTCTCCGGGGCAGCTGTTTCGCTCATGGTTGTTGTATGTCGGGGTTGAGTCCGCTATACCTGTCATTCGCACGCCGAAACCCGGACGCGGAGTCCAGGCCACCCCGGTGTGCATCGAGGTATATGTGATGTAAGGAACGGGCCCATCGCAAAACGATCGGCCCATCCGGAAAAAGTCCTAGCGCTTCGAGAACTGGAAGCGTTTGCGGGCCTTGGGCTGTCCGTACTTCTTGCGCTCCACCATGCGCGGGTCGCGCGTCATGAAGCCGGCCGTACGAAGCAGGGGGCGAAGTTCTTCATTGAACTCCACGAGGGCACGGGAAATGCCCAGACGGATGGCTTCCGCCTGGCCCGTCATGCCGCCGCCGTGGGCGTTGACCACGACGTCGAACGAGCCGGTGGTGTCCGTCACGTCGAACGGTGAGGTCAGGTTCTTCTGACGCCACACCGTCGGGAAGTATTCCGTGTACTCCCGCTTGTTGACGACGATCTTGCCGGAACCTCCCGGACGAAGGTACACACGGGCGACGGCGTTCTTGCGACGTCCGACGGCAGTGAATTGCTGAGGTGTTGTTGCCATGGTATTCTGAGTCGGTTACAGTTCCAGCGCCTGGGGCTTCTGGGCCTCGTGGGGGTGCTCTGTACCGGCGTACACGTGTAGTTTCTTGATCATCTGGCGTCCCAGACTGTTCTTGGGCAGCATGCCCTTGACCGCGTTCTCCACGATGAACTCGGGCCGGATGTCGCGAACCTCTTTGGGCGAGCGACTGCGGAGTCCACCGGGATAGCGCGTATGACGGTAGTACACCTTGTCCGTTTCTTTCGAACCGGAAAAGCGGACCTTGTCGGCATTGATGACCACGACATGGTCACCCGTGTCGACGTGGGGCGTGAAGCTCGGCTTGTGCTTGCCGCGCAGGATGGCGGCGACCGTGCTGGCCAGTCGGCCCACGATCATGTTCTCGGCATCGACCACGTGCCAGGCACGTTGTACTTCGGCCGGCTTCGCGCTGAAGGTTTTGAAGCTGTTGACGTCCATCGGGACAACCTGTCTTTGTAAATCGTGCAAACGCGGCCTGGTACGACGGGGAGGCGTATCCAGAAAAAAC
This sequence comes from Rhodothermales bacterium, assembly GCA_040221055.1. Taxonomy (NCBI): domain Bacteria; kingdom Pseudomonadati; phylum Rhodothermota; class Rhodothermia; order Rhodothermales; species Rhodothermales bacterium. The sequence continues at coordinate 108,918 of JAVJVN010000016.1, forward strand.
CGCAGACAACTAAAATAGCCATTTCACCACCATCCGTCAATGTGTTTCGCGGGTCGGTGGGACGACAGGCGGAGAAACTGTCCGGAATGGGGGCAAATCGGGTCGGTATGCACGCTTCAGGGGGGCAAAGGTTTGGTGCAGCCGCGTTTCTTCCGGCAATCTTAGAAATCGGGCCCCGGGCAGGTTGCGTTCCGGCCCGGGATGTGTCGTGATGAAAAGTGGGCCTGCGTTTATCGGTGAGCAGGCGCCGGGACCGTCACGATCACTCTCAACCCATCGCCCATGTCGTATCGCACTGAACTGCGGTCACTCGACTCACTGGCCTCCCACCTGCCTTTTGCCCTGGATGAAACCGAGCGCGTAAACGAAGCCTACAGTCGGTACGTGGCCCACCCGGGACCGGCCGACGCCCGCCTCGTGGATTTGTGGACCTACTGCTATATCCGTCGCTACTTCCTCATCAAGTTCCTCCGGGAAACGGCGTTCCGCAGCTCCGAGCTGGAGCAGGTCGTGGAACGGACCTACAGAAAGGTCGAATCCCGTCGTCATCAACTGGAGCGCCTGGACAAATATGCCCAATGGGTCAGCGTCATCTGCCGCAATACGTATGTCAACTTCGTCTCGCGCCGCCGCACGGTTACGCCCCTCGAGTCGGTACCGCACCCTGCGGTCGAAATGCCAGACGTTGAGCTGGATGTCGATGCCGGTGCCGTTTTCCTTGCCTTGACGGCGGCCATCGGCCGGCTTCCGGGCTTCCTGCAGCCCACGGCGCGCATGCGCTACGTCGAGAACCTGTCCTACGAGGAGATTGCGCGCATTACCGGAAAGCGCGTGCCCACCATTCGTGCGTACGTCCACAAGATCTGTGCGCGATTCCGGAAGGACCAGGGACTGTCTGCCTGGGCAGATCGGTACCTGTGATTCATCAGGTTATGTTTCCCCGCGCACTGTGTCATACACGGGACAACCCCATCTGCCATGAAACTGTCTGACTCCATGCCGATCGCACTCTGGAACGCGGTACGTCGGGGCGCAATGCCATTCCGACGCCGGCGGGCATTGCGTGCCTTGCTCGTCGACGCGCGTCACCCGCTCGAGCCGGACAACGATGACAGGCTCATGGCATTCTGGGCCGTATTGGCCCGGACCGGCCTTCGGGACCACCAGGGTGAACTCCTGGATGCGGGTCGGCGGTTTGCCCGTCGCATGCAGCGGGATCCTCAGCGCCGGGCTGCCTGGACGCACATGCGACTGCGATTGGATGCACTGGAGGGGGCCCTCGACGCACACGCCCATTTCGAACGGATATCGGGTCATCGGATTGAACCCGGCGAAACCGTCACGAATCGTCCGGCAGCGCGACACCATGTTCGCTCCCGCAACCTCCGAAGCCCGGCACGGCGCGCCCTTCCGCGGCGCGGCATGCTCGCGACCCTGGCAGTCTGGCTGGTCCTGTTTACATGGACCAACACCACCGCCCCGGACCCCTTCGCGTTCGAACCCGTCGGGCAGTCGGGCTACGCGTGGGAGCAGGTAGGCGAACGGACACGGGGCGCCACCCCGCTGCCGGCCGGGGGGGGGACCGTGACCTATGCCGCGGCGCTGGAGCACGCCCGATCGGCGCGCTACACGTGGCTGGGACTGTTTCCCTCCTACGATGCCACCGTCCTCGGCGAGGCACGGGACATGATGGCCTTGGCCATTGAACAGGCGGATGGCGGGTATTCCGTCCCGGAGCAGGCCTACCGGACGCTGGACATCATAGACGGCCTGCTTGCCCAGGGCGCGCGTTAGGCGTAGGTGTTCAACATGACGGGCATGATGAGCATCATCATGGTTTCGCCGTCCTTCTGCTGGGCCGGCGTCACGACGCCTGCGCGATTCGGGGAGCTGAACTCGAACAGGACTTCCTCGGAATCCACGTTCTGGAGAACGTCCGTCAGGTACTGGGCATTGAACCCGATGACGAGCGCATCGCCCTGATAGTCACACAGCACTTCTTCATGGGCCGAGCTGGAGCGCTCCAGATCCTCGGCTGAAATCCCGACCGTACCGCTTTCGACGGACAACCGGATCTGGTTGGTCATGGTCGAGGAATAGAGCGCCACGCGCTTTACTGCGGCAAGCATGGAATCCCGGTCGACCACCATTTTCTTGTCGTTGTCCACCGGAATGACCGCCTGGTAGTTGGGATACGGCTCATCGATCAACCGGGCCAGGACGCGGGACGATCCGAAGTCGAATCCGGCATATCCGCTGTCCACGATCAGACTGCACGGCCCGTCGGTCGCCACCTTGGCGGCGAGCGACATGGCTTTTTCCGGGACGATGAAGTCAATGTCCTCTTCCGACGTAAGGGCATCGAGGGTAAGCTTCACGAGGCTGCGTCCGTCCGTGGCCACGGCGCGACCGGAGTTCTTCGAGATCTGGAAATAGATGCCCATCATGGCCGGCCGCAGGGCATCCCGGCTGACGGCGAACTGGGTCTTGTGAATGGCCCGCTTGACAAGCGCCCCGTCGGTCTCAATGCGGGCACTGTCCGCAAGCTCGGGCAGGGCCGGATAGTCCGCACCGTCGAACCCGGCCATCTTGTACTCACCCTTGTCGGTCGTCACGAGGACGTTGAACTCCCCATCGGCCGAAAACTGGATGGGCAGGTCGGGCAGCGCCCGGAGGGTGTCAATCAGTCGTTTCGCGGGCACGGCAACACGCGACGGTCCGGCGGTTTCCATGGTAACCGCAACCCGCTGGAGAATGGAGATCTCCAGGTCCGTTGCACTCAGGCGAAGTCCCCCGGCATCCTCTTCGAACAGGATGCATTCCAGGATGGGGAGTGTACTCTTGGACGGAACGGCTCCGCTGACAGTTTGAAGAGCTTTGAGCAGATCTGCGCTGGAAGCGGCGAATTTCATGGCGGGTACCACATGATGACAGGATGGTGCAAGTTAACGTTCCGCTGCGGCCATGTCTACCCTGATCGGACGTCCATTTTGTGACGGATTTCCTCGATCACGTCCCGGAAGGCCGCGTCGGTCTCAATCTGGTTCTCCACGCTCTGGTTCGCATGGATGACCGTGGAGTGATCGCGCCCCCCGAAATGCAGGCCGATGGTCTTGAGGGAATGCGGGGTGAGTTGCTTCGAAAAGTACATGGCCACCTGCCGGGCTTGCACCACTTCCCGTTTCCGGGTCTTGGCGCGTACGAGGTCTTCGGCAATGTTGAAATACTCGCAGACCATTTTCTGGATCTGATCGATGGTCAGTGTGACCCGGGAGTCGCCCATGAGGTCCTTGAGCACTTCGCGGGCCAGGTCCAGGTCGATCTCCCGGTTGTGCAGCGTGGCGTGTGCCAGCAAGCGGATGAGGGCCCCCTCCAGTTCGCGGATGTTGCTGACAATGTTGCGCGCAATGAACTCCAGCACATCGTGGGCAATGTCAATGCCGTCTTCGATGGACTTGCGCCGCAGGATGGCCATCCGGGTTTCGAAGTCCGGTGCCTGGAGATCCGCCGACAGTCCCCACTGGAACCGGGACAGCAGCCGTTCCTCGATGCCCTGGATGTCCCGCGGCGCCCGGTCCGCAGACAGCACGATCTGTTTGCCGCTCTGGTGCAGGGCATTGAAAATGTGGAAGAACTCCTCCTGCGTTTTTTCCTTTCCAGCGAAGAACTGGACATCATCAATGATGAGCAGGTCGATTTGCCGGTAGAACATGGAAAAATCGCTGACCCGGTTGTGCTGGATGGCCTGCACGAACTCGTTCGTGAAACGCTCGCTTGAGATGTAGAGGACCGTGTCACCCGGCTGATTGGCCCGGATGTAGTTTCCGATGGCCTGGATGAGATGCGTCTTCCCGAGCCCCACCCCTCCATACAGCAGGAACGGGTTGAAGCTGGTGCTGCCGGGTTGCTGGGCGATGGCGAGGCTGGCGCTGCGGGCCAATCGGTTGCAATCGCCCTCGATGAACCGGTCGAAGGTGTAGTTGGCATTCAGCTGGCTGTCCACCTGAACCTTGCGGATACCGGGAATGACGAACGGGTTCGAAATGCCGCCATCGGTCTTCCGGGGCGCGAACCCCGTGACCGGCCGGGGTTCATTGGCCGGCTTCCGCGCCGGAAGATGCATGGTCTTGCCTTCGACGCCCTGGGCGACGTCCTCCTTGTGGATCTGTACGTCGTAGAAGAGCTTGCCCGATTCGCCCAGGACCTTCGTGATGGTCTTGCGGAGCAGCGTGAAGTAGTGCTCCTCCAGCCACTCGAAGTAGAAGCGACTGGGGAGCTGGATGGTCAGCTCTGCGACGCCGTCGGATTGTTCCATCCGGATGGGCCGGAGTGGCAGGAACCACGTGCGGAAACTCTGTCCACTGACGTTGTCCCGGATGATCTCCAGGCACTCGTTCCAGACCTGTTCCGCGGTACGCTCCATGTTGACCCGCAGTCGGGAGGATGATTTACGTTTCAGTAAAAACTCTGGTCATGACAGGCAACCCACCGTGCGGCAACGCCTTGGGCGCTGAGGTCCCTTGTAAACGGGTTCCCCACAATGCACCGTGCCGTGCGAATTCCCGACCAGAGGAGGGAGCCGGCCCGGGATTCCGGAGCCGGGTTCACACGGATGACATGTCGAAAAGCCTGCAAAACCTTGTATAACAAGTGGTTGCGGGTTCACGAGAGATACCCCGCCCCCGGATGATCGTGCAGACACGCCGTGCGTCCAGCCTGCACGGACGGTCCGTACACACCGGCTGTCCACAGGTTATCCACATGCCTCGGGAGTGTAGTGAAGCGGTGTCCGAAATTCAAGAGCAGGGGTTCCTTCACACGCTTTTCGGTGTTTTCAGAGGGCTGGTGTCGTTGCTATCGGGAACGGGACTGGCGTATATTGGATGTTCTGTAGGTGCACGACGGAAGTCTGCACCGTGGGATCCATGCTGTAGACCAAGCGCCTGACATGTTGCGTATCGACATCCGATCGATGAAGCCGGGGGTCCACGAGCGTACGCTCGAACCGACGGCAGCGGATCTGGACGTCGATCCGGATGCGTTCAAGGATATCCGTGCGGATGTCCGGATGGACTATTCCGGAACGCGCATGCTGGTTTCCGTCAAGGTCTCGGCAACGGCCGTCCTGCGGTGCGATCGAACGCTCGTGCTGTTCTCCAAACATATTGAGGGCTCCTACGGTGTGCTTTTCGTGCCGCCGGAGTCCATTGATCCTGATACCGATGAGGACGACATCCGCCCGCTCCACGCGACGGATGAGGAAATCGACCTCACCGACATAGTACGGGACACCTTGCTGCTGGCCGTTCCGGTGCGGAAAATCGCACCGGGCGCGGAAGACGCTGAAATACCCACCGTATTCGGCGAGCCTGAAGAGTCGGAGCCCGATCCCCGTTGGATTGCGCTCCAGAAGCTTCGGGACCAGGGCGAAGAGTCCAACCCGTAAACAACCCCGACCAGTTATGGCACATCCCAAACGGAAACACTCCAAAGCCCGTTCACGCACACGCCGCGCCGTCTACTACGGTCGCCTGAAAGCGCCGACCACCATGGCCTGCGACAACTGCAATGAGACCAAGCTCATGCACCGGGCCTGCCCGAATTGCGGTCATTACCGCGGCCGGAAGGTCGTTGAGCGCGCCGAATCGCTTTAGGCCTCCTCAACTTTCCGCTGCTGAACCATGCCCACACGCGTTGCCATCGATGCCATGGGGGGCGATCACGCCCCTTCCGTAGTCATTGAGGGTACCGTGCGCGTTGTCCGGGAGCACCCCGACACCATCGCACCCATATTGGTCGGGCCGGAGAGCGTGATCGCCCCCCTGCTCGAGCAGCACGATCCCGAAGGTGCGCTCGGTATCCGCGTGCACCACGCTCCCGACGTCATCGGCATGGACGAGTCGCCGGCTACGGCCATCAAGACCAAGACCGGGTCGTCCATCCACGTGGGTCTCGGTCTGTGCAAGGCGGGTGCAGCCCAGGCGTTCGTCTCGGCCGGCAACACCGGGGCCGTCATGGGCGCCTCGCTGTTCCTGCTCGGACGCATCAAAGGCATTTCCCGCCCCAGTGTCATCGGGTATTACCCCACGTTGAAAGGAACCTGCATCCTGCTGGATGTCGGTGCCAACGTGGACTGCAAGCCCGAACACCTGGTCCAGTTCGCCTGGATGGGCCGGATCTATGCCCAGCGCGTGCTCGACGTTGCGGACCCCCAGGTGGCGCTCATGAACATCGGGGAAGAGCCCGGCAAGGGCAACGAAACCGCGAAACTGGCGCATGAAGCCCTGACGGCCGCCACGGGTCTCGGATTCGTCGGCAATATCGAAGGGCGTGACCTGCTCCGCCACGCGGCGGATGTGGTCGTGTGCGACGGGTTCGTCGGCAACATCCTGCTGAAGTTCGGCGAGAGTGTGGCCTCGGTCCTGCCCCGGATGATCGGCGCCGAAATGGTGCGTCTCGGCATGCCCCCGGAAGAGCAGGCCATCGTGGCCAAGGCACTGAAGGGCGTCAAGGACCGGTTCGACTACGAAGAATATGGCGGCATGCCCCTCCTGGGTGTCGATGGCAATGTCATCATCGGACATGGCGGGTCGTCTGCGCATGCGGTCAAGAACATGATCCTGAGTGCCGACGCCCTCGTCCGGAATCGCGTTACGGAATCCATTGCGAAAGCCGTGGATGTTGCCTGACGATCGCCCCAATCTGCAAAAACCACAGGAAAACATCATGGCGCTCGCTCGCGCGGCCATTACGGCCGTAGGACATTACCTGCCTGAAGACCGCCTGACGAACAAGGACCTGGAAGCCCTCGTCGAGACGTCCGACGAATGGATCATGAGCCGGACCGGGATCAAGGAGCGGCGCATCCTCCGGGATCCGGAGAAGGCCACCAGCTTCATGGCCACGAAGGCCGCCGAGGAAGTGCTGCGCAAGCGCGGCATCGGTCCCGAGGAAATCGACCTCATCATTGTGGCCACGGTCACGCCCGACATGTTTTTCCCGGCCACGGCCTGCATTGTGCAGGGAAACCTGGGCGCCACGAACGCCTGGGCCTACGATCTGTCGGCCGCCTGCTCCGGCTTCCTGTTCGCGCTCTCCACGGCGGCCCGATTCATCGAGTCCGGCAAACACACGAAGGTCCTGGTCATCGGTGCGGACAAAATGAGCAGCATCGTGGACTATACCGATCGCACAACGTGCATCCTGTTCGGCGACGGGGCCGGTGCGGTCCTGGTCGAACCGTCCGCAGACAAGGACGGCATCCATGACAGCATCGAGGAGGTGGACGGAAAGGATTGGGCCGGGCTCTGCATGCTGGGAGGCGGAAGCCTGAATCCGCCTTCGCCGGTCACGCTCGAGAAGCGTCTGCACTATCTGTACCAGGACGGCCAGCCCGTGTTCAAGAAGGCGGTCGTCGGCATGGCCGAAGTGGCGGAACGCATCATGAAACGAAACGGCCTGACGGGCGATGACGTACGGTACTTGGTACCCCACCAGGCGAATCTGCGCATCATCGATGCCACGGCCCGCCGCATGGGCATCACCATGGACAAGGTCATGCTGAACATTGAACGGTACGGAAACACGACCGCCGCTACCTTACCGCTGTGCCTCGCCGACTGGGAGAAGGACCTCAAGAAGGGGGACAACCTCATCCTGGCGGCCTTCGGCGGTGGTTTCACGTGGGGCTCCATGTACCTGTCCTGGGCCTACAACACAGAAGACTGACGCATGTCGAAGATTGCTTACCTGTTTCCCGGTCAAGGCTCCCAGTATGCGGGCATGGGCAAGGACCTGTACGCCGGTCATCCCGGGGCCCAGGCCTGCTTCGACATGGCCGACGACGTCCTCGGTTTCCGCCTGTCGGATATCCTGTTCGGAGACGACGAGGCCGCCCTCAAGGAAACGCAGAACACACAGCCGGCCCTCTACGTGCACTCCATGGCCGTTCTGGCCGCCATGGACGATGCCGCGGACGACATGCACGCCGTGGCAGGGCACAGCTTGGGAGAATACACGGCGCTCACCGTTGCCGGCGCGCTTACGTTCGAGGATGGACTCATGCTGGTGCGCCTCCGGGGCGAGCTCATGGCCGATGCGGGCGCCCGGCGACCCGGAGCCATGGCCGCGTTGATCGGCATGGAGGACGCGGCGGTCGATGCGCTCTGCGCGGAACTGTCCCGTCCCGACTCGTTGGTCCAGGCCGCCAATTTCAATTCCCCCGGGCAGATCGTGATTTCGGGGGACGAGGATGCCGTGGCCCGTGTTGTCGAAGCCGCCCCCGATCGCGGCGCCCGCAGGGCCATCCCGCTGCCGGTTTCGGGCGCCTTCCATTCGCCCCTCATGGAATATGCCATTCCGGGCCTGGCCGCCGGGCTCAAGGAAGTCGAACTCCGCGAGCCCCGGGTACCGGTCTACCTGAATGTCACCGCCGAGCCCACCTCGGACCCCGAGGCCATCCAGAAGTACCTGCTGGAGCAACTGACCGCCCCCGTACGGTGGGCCCAGACGTTGGCGGCCATGCAACGGGACGGCGTCACGGAATTCGTCGAAATCGGAGCCGGCAAGGTCTTGTCCGGCCTGGTGAAACGCACGCTCGGCAAGGATGCCGGAACCCGTGCCATCGGAACCCTGGAGGACCTGATATGACCCTGGATTTCACTGGAAAACACGTGCTGGTGACGGGCGGAACGCGCGGCATTGGCCGCGACATCGTGCTCTCCTTTGCCCGTGCGGGTGCAGACGTGGCGTTCACCTACCGCTCGTCGGTGGACGAGGCGACGGCCCTGGAGAAGGAGTTGTCGGACCTCGGGGTCCGCGCCCTGGCCTTCCAGGCCGACGCGGCCGATTCCACGGCAGCCGAAGAGATTGTCGGCAAGGTGGTCTCCGAATGGGGCCGTCTGGATGTGCTGGTCAACAACGCCGGCATCACCCGGGACGGACTCATGTTGCGCATGGGCCGGGAGGACTGGGATGCCGTCATTTCCACCAACCTGGGCAGTGTTTTCAACTACTGCAAGGCGGCATACCGACCCATGATGAAGCAGCGGGCCGGACGCGTCATCAACATGAGCTCCGTGGTGGGTATCATGGGGAACGCCGGTCAGACGAACTATGCGGCGTCCAAGGCGGGAATCATCGGATTCTCCAAGAGCCTGGCCAAGGAACTCGGCGCGCGCGGCGTGACCGTGAACGTGGTGGCCCCGGGATATGTCGAGACCGACATGACGGCCCAATTGAATGATGCCGCCAAGGAAGCCATGCTCGGTTCGGTACCGGCAGGGCGGGCGGCCCAACCCGCAGACATTTCGGCTGCGGTACTGTTTTTGGCATCGGATCAGGCCGCGTACGTGACCGGTCAGGTGCTCCAGGTCGATGGCGGCCTGGCCATGTAATACGAAGACGATGTCAGCAAACAAATACACGCAGGTCATCGACCTGACCTCACGCGCCCAGGCAGAGCGGGTGGCGGAAAGCGCCAAGAAGGCGTTGGAAACGGACGAAAAGGACGTTCCCGAAATTGAAATCAAGGACCTGCCGGAGCGCATCCGTCAGGCGGTGGAAGCCGCCGGCTGGACGTCCCTCATGCCGGTGCAGTCGCAGGCCATCCCGTATCTCCTGGAAGGACGCGACCTGATCGTGCAATCCCGGACGGGATCGGGCAAGACCGGCGCATTCCTGCTGCCGCTCTTCGATATCCTGACCAACGGGGACCGCGGCGCACGCGTCCTCATCCTGTCGCCCACGCGTGAGTTGGCCGGGCAGATCTACAAGGAGTTCGAACGCATTCGGGGGACGCAGGACATTCCGGGCGTGGTCATTTACGGCGGTGTGGCCTACGAGCCGCAGATCAAGGCCCTGAAGGACGGGGCGCAGATTGTCATCGGAACACCGGGCCGGATCCTGGACCACATCCAGCGGGGCAACCTGCGCCTGGATGACCTGCAGGTCCTGGTGTTCGACGAGGCCGACGAAATGCTGTCCATGGGTTTCTACCCCGACATGCAACGGTTGAAGCGGTACCTGCCCAAAGAGCGCCAGTCGGCCATGTTCAGCGCCACCATTCCGCCGCGGGTGCGGAACCTGTCGGAGGAATTCCTGAACAACCCGGCATTCCTGGCGCTCTCGACCGGGAATGTAAGTGTGGATGCCATTGACCATCGCGTGTACAAGGTCGATGCCATGATGAAGGACCGGGTGCTCGCGCGCTTGATTGAGCTCGAGAATCCGGAAAGTGCCATCATCTTTGCCAACACCAAGCGCGAAGTCGAGTACGTGGGCACCTTCCTGAAGAACTACGGATACGATGCGGACAGCATTTCCGGGGACCTGTCGCAGGCGGCCCGCGAGAAGGTCATGCAGAAGATCCGCGACAACCGGTTGCGCTTCCTGGTCGCGACCGACGTGGCCGCACGCGGCATTGACATCTCCGACCTGAGCCACGTGTTCATGTACGATGTCCCGCAGGACCAGGAGTATTACGTGCATCGTGCGGGTCGTACCGCGCGCGCCGGAAAAACCGGTACCGCCATTGTCTTGACGACCATAGACGACCACCGCAAACTGCTGGCCATCGGCCAGCGCTACAGCATTCCCATGACACAGCACAACGTTCCGAGCGAGGAAGATGTCCAGCAACGCGTGACCGAGCGCCTCACGGTTCTGCTCGAGTCCATGTACCGCGACCGCAGCAACCTGGAAAAGGAGCGGCTGACGCGGTTCCGCACGCTGGCCGAGGAATTGGCCAACGAAGAGCCGGAGTTGCTGGCCATGCTGCTGGACAAGGCCTACCACGAGAGCCTGCACCAGGTGTCGGACGAGAAGGGTGGTCGCGGCAAAGACCGGAGACGGGACTGATGTCGGCGCTCTCCTTGTTGGTGGGGCTGCCCCTGTTCGGCGGGGTTCCAGCCAGCGCTTCGGCGGCGTTTGTGGCCCCCGCCGACACCGTCGAGGTTACGGTCGACCACTACCGCGTCTACACCTCCGATGGAACGCCTGCGACATTCGATGACATTGTGGCGGCCATTCCGATGGTAGACGTGGTGTTCGTGGGCGAGCATCACAACGATCCCGTGGCCCATGCCGTGGAGCGCTGGGTGCTCGAAGCCGCCCACGCCGCGTCGGACAACCGACCGGCTGCGCTGTCCCTGGAAATGATTGCCCGGGACGAACAGTACATCCTGGACGAATACCTGGCGGGCCACATTTCCGAGTCGCATTTCCGCTCCAGTACGAACCCCTGGACCAACTACGAGCAGGATTACCGTCCGCTCGTCGAGTTCGCCCGCGAGAACGGGCTGCGTGTGGTTGCCGCGAACGCCCCCCGGCGCTACGCCAACCTGGTGACGCGCAAGGGCCGTGAAGCCTTGCTCGAGCTCAGTGATCACGCCCGGACGCATATCGCTCCCCTGCCGTACGGGCAGCCGTCCGAACGGTATCGGGCCCAATGGGATGCGGTGATGGGCGATGCCGCCGACGCGGACAATCCCATGCACGGGATGATGGAAAACATGCTCCAGGCCCAGGCCCTGTGGGATGCGACGATGGCCTACTCCATCGCCGAGCATCTCATGCGCCACCCGGGCAGCCGTGTCGTGCACATGGTCGGGGGATTCCACTCGGAAACCGGCACCGGCACCCCTGAACACCTGGCGGCCTACCGTCCGGGTACGCAGACGCTCATCCTGTCGGTGCAGCCGGTTGCGGACATTTCGGCGTTTGACCCCGAAGAACACGCCGGCCTGGGGGATTTCGTCATCCTGGCCGACGAGTCCCTTCCGCGTTCATATTAGGGCTTAAGTTCGGTATGCGGCGTGTCGATACTTCCTGTGCACATAGACGGGAAGAACATGCGTTTACCAATCGACGAATACCAATTGGCCGGCTTCATGGCCGGCGAACTGTCGCAGTCCGAACGGGCGACGGTCACCAGTGCCCTGTTGCGCGACAAGGATCTCCGGGAATGGCTGCACATGGCCACCGAGGCCCTGTCGGCTGCTGAACGGAACGCTGACGACAACCCGCTGCTGCACGCCCTGCCCCGCATGCAACCGTCGCGTCCCGGCATCCGCCGCGAGGATCGCCACGCGGTGCCGGCTCCCAGTCGTTCGCGCCGGACGGGCTGAACCGGCCGCCGTTTCGGGCGTTCCTATGGGCTGAAAAATGTCCAAAATGAACGGCCCGAACCATGTCCGCCACTGATTCCACTCCCACCGGGGCAGAAGCACCCGAAACCCAGACGTTCGAATACCGCGCCGAGATGAAGCAGCTGCTTCATCTCATTGTGCATTCCCTCTACACGCACGAAGAGATCTTCCTGCGCGAGTTGATCTCGAACGCATCGGATGCGCTCAACAAGGCCCGTTTCCGCCTGTTGACCGACCGCACCATCGTGGACGCCGACGCCGAGCGGCGCATTGATATCGCGCTCGACGAAAAGGCCAACACCCTGGCCATCACCGATACCGGGATCGGAATGACACGCGAGGATCTGATTTCCCGGATTGGCACGGTGGCCAGCAGCGGTACGCTTGAGTTCGTACAGGAACTCAAGAAGCAGGATGGTCCGGTGGATGCGCAGCTCATTGGCCAGTTCGGCGTTGGATTCTACTCGGCATTCATGGTCGCCGACCGCGTGGTTATCGATACGCGAAGCGCAGACCCGGATGCCGAAGCCGTCCGCTGGGAGTCGGACGGGGGTGGTCAGTACACCATCGAGGCCAGTGACCGTACGGCACGCGGGACCACCATTACGCTCCACCTCAAAAAGGAGAAGGAGGAGTTCGCCAAGTCGTGGCGCATCCAGCAGATCATCAAGAAGTATTCGAATTTTGTCGATTTCCCCATCTTCGTAGACGACGAGAAGGTGAACACCGTCAGTGCGCTCTGGCACAAGCCCAAGAGCGAACTGAAGGACGAGGAGCTGAAGGAATTCTACCAGTTCATTTCCGGCAACTACGACGACCCGATGGGGCACCTGCATCTGAGCCTGGAGGGTGTGGTGAGTTTCCGCTCGCTGCTCTTCGTGCCGTCGAAGGCGCCGCAGGGCATGTACCGCGAGGATTTCGAACACGGTCTGCACCTGTATTCCAGCAATGTGTTCATCCAGGACGACTGCAAGGCGCTGCTTCCGGAATACCTGCGGTTCGTGAAGGGCGTGGTGGACACGGAGGACCTGCCGCTGAATGTGTCCCGCGAGGTGACACAGCACAGTCCGGTCATGGCCAGGATCCGCAAGACGCTGGTCTCCAAGATCCTGGGCATGCTCGGCGAATGGGCGGCCGACGACAAGGACCGCTTCGCCTCGTTCATGCGGGAATTCGGCCCGCTGTTCAAGAGCGGCCTGTCCACGGATTTTGAGCACCGGGACGAGCTCATCGAACTCATCCGATTCGAGTCGACCGCGACCGAAGCGGGATCGCTGTGCTCGCTGGCTGAGTACGTGGACCGGATGAAAGAGGGCCAGAAGGAAATCTACTACGTGTTGGGAGACAACAGGAAAGCGGCGGAACGCAATCCCAGCCTGGAGTATTTCCGGGCCAACGACATCGAAGTCCTGCTCATGACCGAGCCCGTGGATGCCTTCATTGTACCCGGCATCCCGAAGTACAAGGACCACGAGCTGGTGTCGGTGGAGAAGTCCGACCTGAAGCTGGACAAGAAGAAAGCCAAGGACAAGGGCGATCTGTCCAAGTCGGACGCCAAGAAGCTGATTGAGCGCTTCAAGTCGGTGCTCGGTGACCGCGTCGAAGACGTGCGCGTGTCGGACCGGCTGGTGGATTCGGCGGCAACGCTCGTGACCGGTTCGAGCGGCATGGATGCCCAGATGGAGCGTATGATGCGCATGATGGACGAGAACTTCCAGTCGGCCAAGAAGGTGCTCGAGATCAATACCGGGCACGCCCTTATCCGGAATCTGGCCGCGCTCCGCGAGCAGCCGGGGAAGGAGGAACTGGTGGAGCAGGCTGTCGAGCAATTGTTCGAGGGCGCCTGCCTGCTGGACGGTTCGCTGGACAGCCCCCAGGACTTCGTTGCCCGCATGACGCGCATGATGGAGCGGGCGACGGGTTAATACTGGAGTAACACACCGGAAGTACTCTTGCCGATGGAGCCAAAACCATCGCAACAAGAGATACTTCCATGGACACAGGATTCAGCTGGAGAAAAGCGGCAACGGCCGTTTTTCTTGCTGTTTTTCTCGTTCCGTCGCTTTGCAGCCAAGCGAATGCGCAGACAGGAACGCTCGTAGGCACCGTCATTGACGGTGAGTACGGAGACGAATTGATCGGAGCCAACGTCCTCCTTGAGGGGACCATGATCGGGACATCCACCGGTCTCGACGGGACCTATCGGGTCACCAGTATCCCACCGGGTACCTACTCCGTCAAATTTTCATTTATCGGCTATCAGACCCTGACCGTGTCGGGCGTCGAGATCCTGCCGGGCGACATTACCCGGGTCGATGCCACGCTCGCCCCGGAGGCGTTCATGCTCGAGGGCGATGTGGTCGTCGAGGCCCGGGCCATCCGGGACAACGAAGCCACGCTGCTCAAGGACCGCCAGAAGGCCATCGCCGTGAGCGACGCCATCAGTGCGGAAATGATGGCGCAGTCAGGTGTGTCGGATGCCGCTGGCGCCATGTCCCGTGTTACGGGAGCGTCCGTTCAGGACTCCAAGTACGTGATCGTGCGTGGTCTGGGCGGACGTTACGGCAATGCACAGCTCAACGGCGCGTCACTTCCGAGTGCGGATCCCGACAAGAACGCCACGCAGCTGGACCTTTTCCCGACCGGATTGCTCGACAACATCGTCACGACGAAGACGTTTACACCGGACAAGCCGGGCAACTTCTCTGGCGGCAGCGTGGACGTCCGGACAAAGAATTTCCCGGACCAGCTGTTGTTCAAGGTGACGACCTCCACCGCGTACAACTCGAACGTGTCCGGACGGAACGACCTGATCCTCGGCCAACGGTCCACCACGGATTGGCGGGGTTTTGATGACGGTCTTCGCGACCTGCCTGAAATGTTGACGGCGGACGATCTGGAGATTCCGCGCGCCACTCAGGCACGCTCCAATGAGGAACTCGCCACGATACTCGATACGTACTCGCGTTCGTTCCAGACGTCCATGGTTCCGGTTCGCCAAGATGCGTTCATGGACCAATCATACAGCGTGACATTCGGCAACCAGACGTCATTATTCGGTCGGCGTCTGGGATTCGTTGCGAGTGGGAGCTACGGGCGGGGTTTCTCGTCCATTGCTGACGGCCGGACGGCGCAATACAACCGTGCGGATCCGAACGTCGAGAGCCTGAATGCCGACTATGACCTGGTCGACAACAACGGGAAAGAAGAGGTTTCCTGGTCGGGGATGGGCAGTCTCGCTTACAAGATTCACCCGCTGCATGAGATCAGTCTTCAGGCCATGCGTTCGCAGGTGACGGATCATGAGGGACGTATCCAACAGGGCGTGTTTCCGAAGAACTCCCCGGAAACGGTCACCTTTGAGACCTTTTCGGTCCGATTCACGGAACGGTTTGTGACTTCACTCCAGGCGCGTGGAGAGCATGTGTTGGCGCCCATCGGCAACCTGAAGGCAGACTGGCTGGTCTCGATGACCAACACGGAACAGGATGAGCCCGACCTTCGCTTCTTCTTCGACCAGTTCATAGAACGCACGCCTGGTGATCCCGACTCCAGGATTTACGACCTCGTGCTGGGTTCCTCCAATGCCAGCCCACCTACGCGGCTCTTCCGGTCGATGTCCGAAGAGAACCAGGAAATGGCTTTCAACCTGGAGTTGCCGTTCAAGCTGGGATCCCGGAGTGCCAGCGTGAAGTCCGGAGTGGCTCGGCTCCAGAAGGACCGGGCGTTCCGTGAGCGGAAGTTCGACTATGTCAGCGGAGTCAACTCGTTCTCCGCGTTCAATGGGAATATCGCGGAGTACTTTGGTCCGGAGAATGTCGGGATCGTCGGAACGGATCACCGGGGCCGGTATCAGTTCGGCAATACCATCCGTGACAACTCCATCCGTGCCAATAACTTCGACGGCGATCAGACCACCGCGGCCCTGTATTTGATGGCCGATGTACCGGTAACGCGTCGCATTCGTGTAATCGGGGGCGTACGAGTCGAGGATTCGGATATGGAGATCGTGAGCTTTGACTCCACCAAAGCTCCTGGCACGTTGGACAACCGGGACTGGCTGCCGTCGGTGAATGTGGTTTACGGACTCGGAGAGAATATGAACGTCCGTGCAGCCGTGACGCGGACCCTGGCTCGTCCCACGTTCCGTGAGAAAGCACCGTTTTCTGCCTTCGACTTTGCGGGTGGTCGCGTGACGGCCGGCAATCCGGAATTGCAGCGGTCCCTCATTTCCAATTATGACCTCCGCTGGGAGTGGTTCTTGCGTCCAGGCGAACTGGTGTCCGTCAGCGGATTCTACAAGTACATCCAGGACCCCATTGAGCGGGTCATCGTCTCGAACAACAACCAGGAGACCTTCCAGAACGTGGGTCGCGCCGAGATCCTGGGTGCCGAATTCGAGGCACGGAAGCGCCTGGACTTCATCTGGAGGCACCTCGCCAACGTCATGGTGAGTGCCAATCTCGCAGTCATCGACTCCGATACGGACGTCCCCCAGCGCGAGAAAGACTTCGCCACGGGCTTCGAGATCGGCGATGAGCGCCCATTCCAGGGCCAAGCCGAATTCGTGTTCAACACCGTTCTGTCCTGGGATGTACCGAAACACGCCATGTCGACCTCCCTCAGCTTCAACCGTCTGGGCCGACAACTTTCCAGTGTATCCATCGGCGGGACACCCAACATTTTCGAGTATGGACGCAACGACCTGAACGCGACGTTCTCGAAAACCTTCATCGGCAATGTCACCGTGTCGGTGGCCGTCAAGAACCTGCTTGACGACGACTACCTCACGGCCTACGAACTGGGTGGTGAACGCTACACGGCCACCCGCTACCGGCTCGGACGCACCTATTCCATCGGGGTGTCCTACGGACTTTGAAACCATCCCATCCCAAAGCAAGGAACATGAAAAAGACAGTACTGATTTTGATGACCCTGATTGTGGCGTTTGGCATTCTGCCGGTCGCTGCCCAGCAGGTCACAGTGACGGACGCCTCGATTACGGGCGACACGTTCTGGACGGCCGACACGGAATACATCCTGAACGGCAACGTGTACGTGGAAGACGGCGAGACGCTGACGATTGAGGCCGGTACGGTCATCAAGGCGCTCGCCACGCCAACG